>NZ_JBBHKR010000056.1:0-16133 GCF_037389425.1 Stygiolobus sp. CP850M | reverse complement strand
TATGCTATGACAGAGAAGAGTCTTGCAAAAACCGTGTTCTCTTTTGCCCTCTTTATCAGGTCGGGTATTACACTCTTAACCCACTCGGTTCTACCGCCTTTTACCGCTGAAACCGTTATTTGTATTGCAGTCTCAACACAATCCGGTGGTGATTGTTTACTACTCAAAACCAGCTTTATTTCAGAGACGAGCTTATACGGAGCTAGCAATGTATCTTCTAAAATCTCATTCATTTTCTCCTTGTCTATTTGTGAAGTATTCTTAAACGTTGAGATTCTAGTTCTTAGAGACATACAGATTTCTTCAACTCTTTGTGAGGAATTTTCTATCAAATTAGGTAATAATTCTTCCAGAATTTCCTTAACCATCCTATTTACTTTTTTCCCTGAGGTGAGATAGTCCCTAAGTTCTCCAATATTCGGTACTTGTAGGAAGTCAAAATCCATAAGAGAGTAATAATATAACTCAATCAGAGACAGAGAGTTTTCAGGTTTTAATACTTTAATTATTTCTTCTTTGAGGACTTTCTTTATTTTATTTACATCTATCGTGTCTATGAGATCTGTTCCATATTCTTCTGAAATCTTTATCTTTATATCTCTGTTTACTACAGAAAACCACTTCAGTATTAGATCTTTGTCTTTATCAAGTTTCCTTCCGTTAATCTCTAAGGAAATTCTACTTAACATTCTAGGTATCGGCAGACCATAGTCTTTAGCAAGTTTCAGTAGCGGTAAATACCACAAGACTTTATTAGGGTCAGCATCAAATATCACGTTAAACATATAATCGAAAAAGTAATCGTCAAAGTCCACGTTCTCTAAAGTTAATAGGAAACTGAGAGGAACATCGTATACACCCTTATCTATCTTTACTGCTAAATCTTTTCTTTCAGTAAGCGAGAATATCACTCTACTGCCTGGCTTCACCATTAAACCCTTTTTAGGGCGAATTACACGGTATAAATCATAGGTCAAAACTCCAATCAACGGTTCTTTATCGTTTAGTTCTTCTGCTAACTTCTCAATATATTTATAACCTTGGGGAATACCGTGATAATCCACTATCTTAACCTTGAACCCGAGTTCCTCAAACCTTTTTGCAAGTAGAGATGCGAAAGTTGACTTACCCGACCTCAAACTACCTATGACGTAAACGTTTTTCCCGTTCAGTAGATTCCTTAAACTTAGATCTAATAAATCCACAAACTCTGGATATTTAGGACTTGAAAGCTCCAAGTCATAGCCAGAGGAATAATCTGATAAATTCTCTAAAGCTCTCTCGCTCTCCCCAGGTAAAAGACCAAGAGAGGAGTCTAAGTAATAGTGTATAACCTCCTTCCACTTGGGGGTTAACTTTTCCCAGTCTTCTTTTAAGTTGGATCCCCTATAAGACTCCTTTAGAGCGTCGATCGGATCCTTTGATGTCGGTCTTTTGTAGAGTAGTAGCTTAAACTTATTTAACACTTTAATTTGGTCATTAAGTTTATCCCTTTCCTGAAGCCTTATTGCCTCTGCGATTAAAGAAGGCACATAAGTTACACAATTATCGAAAGGGAGAGATGAATATTCTAAGACTTTTACCTTATCCGAAACCTTGTGTTTATCTAGAATCTTTAACGCTTTCTTATAACCAAATATTAGTACGTTACCGGTTAAAGTTGTCGAACCCTCACCCAGTTTAACTTTACCTCTTATTAGGTCTATTACGTAACCTCTACCTAGTATTATGCCTTCCTTTTTACTCCTAACTTCTTTGGAGTAATTTTCAAGCTCATCCTTACTACTAAATTTGGTTGGTACAAATACTATTCTGTCATTAGTTACCTTCTTAAACAAGGGTTCCATGAGCGGGGGCATTGAGATGAACATTAGTCTCTTTGAAAGGAATCGTTCCAAATGAGAGATAGACGTAATTTTTTTCATATCAATATAAACAAAGTGACGTTGGTATATAATAGTTAGCCAAAAACGGTACGTGATACGGAAAAGAAAAAAGACTTAGAAAACGAGGACAATTTTCGCTTCACTACTTTTTAGAGCGAACTCCGATACACCACTTATTTTCACCGGGTAAGCGAGTTTCTCAATACCCTTAACCTTCATTCCAAGCTCGCAAGCAACAATTTCTAAGTCTTCTCCAGCCATATCCATTAAATTTTCCACATAGTATTTCAACGGTTTAGTGTTAGGTAGAGTTATTTTCTCGTTCTCTTCAGTGAGTGCCTTTAATGCGTCCATAGTGAAGAACATGTAGATCTTATTTCCACTCGCAGCATAGCCTATCGCCGTCACTATACCCATGTACATCTTCTCGTGGTCTCCCGATACCATCATAATAGCTACGTCAACCATTTCTCTCCTTCGCCTCCACTATTTTTACAAGGTTGTACCAGAATAGAGCTAGACCGACATACACGACCACGTAGCATATGTATCTTGTGGCCGTCAAGTATCCATCATACTGTGTTTGCTGAACGTATACTGCAAAATTAGCCGTGTTCAACGCTATCTGATTTGCATTGGCTAAAGTGCCTTCACTGAACTTGTACCAGCCTATCGCAAAAAAGGAAAGTATAAGGGGAGCTAATAATCTTCTAAGATATCTTGACTCCAACATAGCTCACAACCTCTCTTGAACTTTCACGGCTAAGTAAATTCCTCCCAACATTCCGAACAAGAATATTATGCCGTCGTAACCTAACTGGGCGAAGTTAGTCCACATCAATCCCACGTTGCAGCCTAAAGCCACTCTAACTCCTATTCCCACTAACATCCCTCCCAAGAACCCTATCAGTAATCTCTTCTTTTCTCTAGGTATTCTAATCTTAAAGTCCCCACTAAGGAATGAGGCTGTAAAAGCACCAACACATAACATTATTACCATTAGTGTGCTCGGATCTACGATAGGTAATGAATCGTTAAACCACGGTGTATTAGTGAATAAGTTGACACCGAAGAGCATTAGAATATACTCGAAGAACCTTCCTCCATCAGAGGAAGTTATGACTAGATAGTTGAACGTATAGCCTGCACCAGCGATATATACTAAAATTATATCTAACGCAAGTAAAACAGTAGCTAAATTAGTTCCGTAAGGTTTCTTAAGAAGTAATAAGTCCTTTACCTCTTTCTTCCAGCTAGTTTTAGTCTTTTCCTCTCCTAGTACTTGACCTTGAGGACTAATAGTCATTGAAATAGGTAATCCCTGAGGTGCAATTCTCAAGTTAGCTAACCACTTCTTTTTAGTGTACTGCTGAAGATATATGCCGAGGAGAACTAAAGGTAATCCTAACATCAAAGTAGTTATATAGATCGCCATGGGAGAGACAGAATGAAATATATCGTAAGGTAAGTATTCTACGTAACCCCCCATAGTTGTGGAGAATATACCTTTCTCCATGGTATATTGTTGGAAGGGCCAGATACCTACGGCGAAAACGTAAGTGCCTATCATCATTCCGAATAACTCTATCCAATTTTGCACGTAACCGCTAGCAGCTCTATACAACATTGATAGATTGCATCCTCCGGCTAATGCCGCACCAAAACCAAATATGAACGAGCCTACGAGTATGTACCACCCTGCAAAGTAGTTGAAGTAATATTGATCAACAGCGGGAATGACTCCGAAAGCGACGAGCAAACCACAACCTAAGGCCGAAAGTCCGAAAAGTATAAGAAGTGCCCCGAATCTTTCAAAACTTCTAGTTGTAAAAATAGATGTCATAGCGTTAACAAAACAGTAGTTGCCCCTTTGGGCGACCCAACCTAAAATAAAACCACCAAGTGCAAAAAATGCATAAACTTCAGCCCAGCTTTCTGAAAAAACTGGGCTCAACACCATTGGAGGGTTTGCCACTTTTACTTCACCTTTAATATCCTTACCTTGTATGTATCACCGTCCTTAATGACGGTAAACGGGTATCCTAAATTCTTTGCGAGCGAAGGGAGAGTGACGTCAACTGCGGGCTGGTGGTCTGTCAGCACTTCTAATACCTCTCCTGCCTTCATCTTCTTAAGCTTCTTACTCGCCTCCATTTCCGGTACTGGGCATGACTCCCCCCTTACGTCGATCACTACATCTGGATTTTTCGTCTTTAATTCCTCACTCATAGTTTAAACCTCAAATAACTAATTGAAATTAACGCATAAAAAAATAATTCATTTATAAACCTTTTAATTATTTTATGTGATATAAAGGTAAATAACTACTGCAAGATAGAAAATAGAGCCGATAAAGAACCAAATCTTCCAATCGTTTATCTTCTCCCACTTCTTACCTATCAATGAGTCTACTGAAGGACCGGCAACGCCGTTAAACACAATGTAAAGGTCTAGAATCATCATGAGAAGGTTTATTCCATACTCTTCAGCATCAGCCCAATATGCAGAGAGGAAATATATCAAGTTTAGATAAAAAGCCACAGTATTAACAAACCTTGACATTGTCCCAGTGAGGGTGAGCACGCCGAAACATATTTCTGCGATCATTACAAGGATTCCAACCAGATAAACGTGGGGTAAGACCACAGATTCGAGGAATCCCCTCATTAAAGGACCTTGCAGTAAGACTTGAATTGTAACCCCAACATAAGATGTAGAAGCAGGGTTAAGATAACCTGGGTTCAAAAGCTTCATGAATACACCAGCATATATCCACGTAGTTGCTAGTCCTAATCTAGTTAGTATCGGGAATAGGTTGTTATAACGAGTAGATACCTTCTCTTCCCTTCTTATTCTCCTAGTCATAATCTCACCCTACTTACAATTAAATGAGATATCCTGTAAACCTCATACGCACTAATACCAATCAACACCAATCCGACTATGACCGGAGAACTTAGGAGCACCGCTTGAAGAATGCCTCCCGTCCAGGTTCCCAAAATGAAAGTCCCGTACTTCCACATAATGCCCTTAGTTACTGCAGGGTAGGATGAGGATAGGAGGAAAAGTAAGGAATTCACCGCAGTAGGAGTTAAACAACACACTCCTGCTATGGTACCGAGAGTAGGAACAGATGCAGTAAGAAAGCCCCCGACAGTGTTTGTGGCCGCTAACCTGAAGCTATTAGGTATCTTCCATTCGAAGGCATTTAGTGATACGTAAATCAACGACATAATATAATATCCGAGCATAAGTGCAATTGAGAGGACTATGTCGTTGATGATACCCAGCAGAAGCATCCATGTGTTGATAACGAAATAACCAAGAAGGGGTAATTGGAAAACTGGGATACCACTACCTTTATATGTGATTACTGTAAGGCATAAGAAGTAAGAACTTACGTTAACGTTAGGTATCAACCACAAGCCAGACACTATGAGATAGGAAAGGAAAAAAGATATACCAAAAGACGAGACTAAGTACCTTCCCACTTTGTCTTTAAGAGTGGCTTTAATCACGCTCCTCATCCTCATAGGTCCTGAGACCAGAATGAATCTCCCTTTTTTCAACTTGTAGATATAATAACCTAGACCCGTAGTTACGACTATGTAAAGGCATGCAAACAATAAGAATGGGTCTAAAAAAGTTACCTGCCCCGTATCAGCTAGCGGGGAGTACCATAAAAGGTATATTCTTAAACCATTTACTACTATGGGCAGGAATACTGTGGAGTTGAAAAATATAAAGACGTAGAAAAAAGGATTTATTTTTAGCGGCACTGTACATCCCTCAACAGTGAAGACCCGTAATAGGTGGCAACATCACGTTATCTACTAAATAGCCTCCAGTAGATTCACTTATGGGCAATACAAATGCTGGAGCAGTAGTCAACGGGACTTCATAAGCTATGCTCATAGTGTTCAAGCTTATCAAGACGATCATGCCTCCGCTACTCACAGAGCCGTGAATTACGACATAAGCATAACTCCCTCCGGGAGTAATACCAATATCAGCTAAACCTTGAGGAGATATGCTAGGTAGGGATATGGTATTAACGATACTGAAAGACGAAGTGGATATGACCACAACTTCGTTTTTATTAATTGGCGCCTCTAAATAATACTTACCATCCGGAGTGAACGTTCCCCTCTGAGGGGTTACACCGCTAGGCATTGCTACCATGCCCATATATTGTAAGTTAGGTAAGGAATAGAAACCTACTGAGTTATTTCCAGCAAATTCTACGGCTACCATTGTGCCCTGCATATTTGGACTTACCATATAAGGTTGAGACCCAGGGGATGTAGTTAGCACATTCATCACTTTACCGGTCATTGCATTTATTGTGTCGACACTATTGTTGAATTTCATAGGTACTATCAAATATTGCCCGTTGGGAGCCCACCTCACATCACATGGATAATATGTTCTACCGGTTGGGGATAAGAATTGGTCTTTCCATACTACTTGTAAATTGCTTAAGTTTATAACTTCAACAACTCCAGAAGGACCATCAGCTATTGCAGCATACTGACCGTTAGGAGATATAGCCACTCCTATAAATCCTATCTTATTTCCTACCGAGAAATTTTTGACGGCTTTCATGGTAGATGAGTCTACAACATATACTGACCCGTTATTTACGGGTGCAAATATATACTTGCCGTCGAACATTTGCATAGCTGGAACCTCTACCCAATAATAGACTTGTTGTGGTAAGTTAACGGATATGTTAACTACATGCTGGAATCCTAAGAACTGGGCAGACGTCGAGAACGGGTTGATCACTTGTGAGAGTCCCTTTTGCGTAAAGACCAAGAAGTAGAAGTTGTTATTAGCTGTCGATGAGGAGCTTGTCGACGTAGAGACCACTGGAGTTGAGACAGATGATGGTGATGAACTTGTCGAACTTTTCATCATTATATAGGCTGCACCTACACCAATCAATATAATTATCAAGAATCCAGCTAACAACCATATTTTATAGGACATATCTTATCATGTATTCCTCGTTACTAAAAAATAAAAGAATTATTGATTTATAAACCCTTTATACATCAATTAAAAAATTTACGAAAAAAAGTTAAATAGTTATAATTAGATCAACTTTGTGGACGACCGCTTTATAGAAGTCCGGGAAGCAGCCTATCTTTGCAACTTTGATGATTTTATCAGCTAAGTTCCTCATATAAACGCACTGATCACATACTTGAAGATAAATCCCCTTCTCCTTGCTTAGTTTCTCTAGCCTTTCAGCCAGAGGGTTTCCTTCCATCAAAAGGTAAACATTATCATGAATGAAAAACATCCCAACAACGTTCACACCATGTCTGTCTTCTTCCAGTTGGGGTACTATCATGTTGCCCAGTATGTAAGAACCTAAGTTAGACTCTACGATATAAGCTACATTCTTGGTCATATCTTTAAACACTCCGAGAACTCCTTTGCAATTACGTCAGAGATTTGGTTAATTTGAAATCCCTTTATGCTCCTGAGCTTTTCTATAGCTTTTTCATAAGACAAGAACTTTTTGTTGTCTTCGTAAGCTTCACAAAGTGCTTCTAAACAGATAACTACTATAGGGCATTCTGAGGATTTGTAAGTTATTATTCCCTCAGAATTACGGTAGAGCTTGAACCATCGTGAGCTGTCAATCTTGACATTGCAGATCTCTTTTCCCTTACTAGAATTATATAATCTTTTAACTAAGTAGTCTGACGCAAACTTCCTTTCTACGACACAACCGCATTCGTCTTTCTTTAACATAAAAAACTTTTAGCGTGAGTTTTTTAAAAATTTTCTTATTTATAAATCTAATTTCTAATTATTGTGAGATAAATAAAATATATTTACCATACCTTCTTTCGGGAGCCTGGCTAAAGCTTCTTCATCAAAGTATACTCCTTCGTCTGTATCGAGCCTTAAGGCAATCAATCCGTCTTTATCAACAAGGGCAGTTAGTAGCCATCCCCTTCCTATTGGGGCAGCCGTAATTAAACCGAGTACGTCCTTTTTTAGTTGATCCCTTCTTATACCATTAGACGTAATACTTTTCTCAATTTTACTGAAGTAAAAATATAGGAAAGCTCTAAACTCTCCCTCTCTGAAATATTCCTTAATTTTCTTTAAGTCTTTGTTCTCAATTGCTTCAACATATTCTGTTCTAGTCGGAGTCGCCGAAAGTTTGTAAAACACGAAGGAAACGTAATCACCCATATTGAACACTTCATACCTACAGCGGAATAACTTGGCAACTTCAGGAAAAGTTATTTCTACCGCAGCAGGGTTGTCTACTAGTACCTCCAGGCTTTCCCCAATCCTCAGTTCCATCAGTTTTTTCTTCACCTCTATTTCCGGAACGGGGCACACTAAACCTCTTAAGTCGAGAATATAATCGCCTACGCTTTTCATAAATACGACCCTCTTACTCTTGCTTGGCTTCTCGTCCTTGACTACCTTAACAATATCCTTATATTTCTCAAAATTCTTTTCTAACCTCAGTTTAAGAGTTTCTCTAATTAGAACATTGGATGTGCGTATATCTACGTTCACTTTATTTTGACTTACTAATACCACGATAGTGAACTTCCCGTTCTTTTCAACTATATTTAACTCATTACCCTTCACGTATATCAAACACTTAAAATTTAAAAAACGGGTAAGAGATAGCTCTCCTTCATAGCCCCAGTCTAATTTCCTGATATTCTTAAGCATATAAAGCCTTGAAAATTTCTCTACATCTAGCAATTTGTCAGCACGATTAAATTGTAGCTCCATGAACTATAATTATAATATTTAGGTTAATTAACTTTTAATTTCATATTTCGAAATAACTGATAAAGATGAAATCAGAGGTGAACTTAATAGGACTATGCTGTTCAGTTCCACATTTGATAGTGTATAACAAGCTTAGGAAGATGAATAGAGGGGATGAATTGACCGTAATAACAGACGATATAACCGTTGTTCAAAGGGATATAATACCGTTAGCAAAAAAGTTTAAATGTATGGTTAATATCGCTAAGGAAAACGACGTTTTTAAGGTAACATTAACACTAATGTCCTAGTATACAATTGTATAGCTCTGTTTTTAAATGGTTTAGTAATATCCCTATTTATATGAGAATATCTCTACTATCATTAAGTTTGTCCTTCTCTATTTCCTCACTTTTAGTTGGTGAAATGTTTAACGAGCAAGGTTACATTAGGATTAATAGGGAATTAATACTCATAGGTGGTGTTATTACTTTATTATTGTGGTTAGGTTTCTATCTCAGTTTCAAGAAAATAGCTCATTTTATCTAGCCAAAATTGAAACTTGTCGAATTGTTCACATTTATCATTTTTAATAACTTTTTTATTATTTACAATAACTTTCGAACTTTACTGTAAATAATTGAATAATATAAAACATTAGATATCATGTTAATACTGACTTGAACTTTGCGGATTACTTTTTAAATATTTCAAAGCAAATATAAGTTGATCAGGAAATGTTAGGAATTTCAAGGACTCAAAAAAAGAAAGAGGAGGTAAATATACCTTTATACGATCTGAGTAAACTACCTGAGGAATACTTGAGAAACGAATTTCCAGAGGTCTATAATAGCTTAAGAAGGAGAAAGTACGATGTGGCTTATCCATACTTTCACTGATTTTTTGTACCTATCTCCTCTCGGTCTTATTTAGTTTATATTTCAAAATTTTGACGGAAGGGATAATAGTAAATATCTTTCGGTCTAAATTTTCCTCGTTACCTAAATTATGTATCACGGCATAGCCTATATAGTGTTATATATTCCTGATGTTTAAATACTTATTAACCTATGTGGAGTAAACCGCATATGTTACATCTAATAATTGTAAGACACGGAGAAGCCGAACCGAAGGTAGAAAACTTACCAGATAAGGATAGAAAGTTGATTAAAAAGGGAATAAAACAGATGAGAAGAGTCGCTAATTTCATAGACATTATGGGTTACAAAATAGATAAAGTGTTTTCAAGTCCGTATATAAGGGCTTATCAATCAGCAGAAGTCATTCTTGAGGAACTTGACGAGGACTTAAAAATAGAGACGATTAAAGAATTAGAACCAGACCAAGATGTAAGCACGATCATTGAAAAGTTGAAGGAAACAAACTCCTCTCAAGCGGAACAAGTAATTATGTTAGTAGGGCACGAGCCCCACTTGTCTACATTTATAAAGAGTGTTACGGGCGGTGAAGTTGAACTGAAGAAAGGTGGAGTAGCAGTTGTAGAGATAGATCCGGCCAGCTTCAAAGGAAAACTTACTATACTCCTAACACAGAAAGTAATGAAGAGACTATGAATTATAAGGCAGTGATAGACGCTGGATACAACTCTTTTAGGCTTTCTCTTTATTCTATATTCCCTAACCTTTCCTTTAGGCTCACAGCCTCGCTGAAGGATTACGTAAGGTTAGGATTAGGTGTAAGCGAAGGAAAACCCATACCCGAGGAGAACGTAAAGAGAGCTGAAATTACCTTGCGTAAATTCAAGGAATTCCTAGATAGAAAAGGGATAAAAGAAGCTAAAATCTTGGGGACTAGTGCCTTTCGTTACGCCAGTAACGGAACGGAGGTCTCAAACAGGCTATCTAGTATTATCGGATTTCCAATAACCGTACTGTCAGGAGAGGAAGAAGGTAAGTATTCAGCTTTAGCCGTAATCAACACTTTACCAATAGAGGATGGAATAATCTTCGATTTAGGGGGTGGATCCTTAGAAATAGCCTATGTATCTCAGAGAAAGATAAGGGACGTATACCAGTTCCCCTTGGGAGGACTGAGAATGATGGACAAAAACCCCGAGGAAATAAAAAAGGAAGTGAGGATTGCCTTAGCTTCCCTGCCCTCATCAAAGGGGATACTTGTTGGTAGCGGTGGAAATCTGAGGGCCATTGCTAAAATGGATTTAAAACTTGAAGGAGAAAAACTGGATCAAATTCACGGTTACTCTGTTAGTTATGAAAGAATTGCGAAATATGCTAAGATCCTTCCATCAATGAGTATAAGCGAGAGATCACAACTACCGGGAATTGATAAAGAAAGAGCTTTAACTATTCACTCAGCTGCAATCGTCATTAAAGAGCTCATGGAAATAATGGGGAAAGATAAAGTGATGATTTCAGCCTTCGGACTACGTGAGGGGATTCTAATGGACTCGGAAATAGAAAATGTCGACAAGCTAAGGGAATTTTGGGTAGAAGGAGTATCTTACAACTTCAACGTAGAACCGTTCGTAGACTCATATAGAGAAGCACTTAAGGAAACAAAAGACGTAGCTGTAAGTACAGCTTTTTACCTCTTACAACTCATGAAGGCCTCTAACTTCTTGGATCCCTACATGGCATGTTATAAGGTTTTTAGGGAGATCACTACACCTGGATATACTGCGGACGAAATTAACGTTATTACTACCTTATGTGCTTTAGCAAAGAAGTTCAAGAAAAAGTACTATAACAAGGTGAAGAAGTTAATAGATAAGGACACAATCCTCGTAAAGGCAAAGAAAGTGAAAGAACTTCATGAGGCTTATGAGTTAGGAGTGAGAAAATGGTAGGGCATATAATAGCATTTGAGGGGATAGACGGCTCAGGTAAGTCGAGCCAAGCCAAACTACTTAGAGACTGGTTAGAAGCTAAGGGAGTTCCGGTCTACCTCACAGAATGGAACTCTTCAGAGTGGTTACACGAGAGTATAAAGGAAGCTAAAAAGAAGAACTTGCTTACTCCTTTAACTTACAGCTTAATACATGCTACAGACTTCGCGGATAGATACGAGAAATACATTTTGCCTATGTATAAAGCTGGTTACGTAGTAATTTCTGACAGATACATTTACACCGCTTATGCTAGGGACTCCGTAAGAGGGCTGAGCATAGATTGGGTAGCTAAACTTTACTCATTCGCGATCAAACCAGATATAGTCTTTTTCATAAGAGTTACAGCTGAAGAGGCTTTGAGAAGGTTAAAAGAAAATAGAAGAAAAATAAAACCGAACGAGGCAGGAGCCGACATTTTCCCAGATTTGAAACATGAGGAGGGATTTCTTAAATATCAGGGTGCTGTTCTCTCGGTATACGACAAATTAGCCCCCATAGAGAATTTCTATGTAATCGACGGTCAAAGGGATCCTAAATCGATTCAGATAGAAATAAGAGAAAAAGTGAGTGAGATCTTATGGAAAGAGGAATCTTAATAGCTGTAGAGGGTGTAGAAGGCTCCGGTAGGAGTTCACATCTACAAGGTATTAAAAAGTACCTCGAGGAAGAAGGTTACGGAGTAACTACTATAGGACTACAGTCGAGCCAGCTGTTAGGGACTAAGTTAAGCACGGTTAAGAGAGACCTCGTTTTTCAGAGGATAACTTTATTCCTTGCTTATGCTACAGACCTTGCAGACCAGATAGAATACACCGTTAAGGAAGCCCTTAATTCTGGCTTTGTTGTACTGGCTGACGGTTACGTATATACCCTCATGGCATGGGGTTTAACAAGAGGGCTCGATAGGAATTGGATCAGTGACGTATTGTCGTTTGCAATAAAACCCGACCTAGCTATTTCACTTGTAGCCCCAGTAAGTACTATCAGTAGGAGAGTTATAATGAAAAACGGTAAGATAGACCCCTTAGCTTCCTCCATAGACCTATGCATTAATAAGGACTTATACACATCCTTCCGCACCCATGTTAAGACTTTCCAAAAATATCTTCTTGAGATCTCAAAAACTTACGGACTGAAAGTGGTTAAAACTAACAGAAACTACGAGGAAGCCCACAAAGAAATCATCAAATACGTGAGGGAAGTACTGAAATGAAACCTGAAGAGAGACCAGAGTTTTACGCTAATAATAATTTGAGAAAAGCACTGAGATTCAACCCCTCACCTGAATCAGTCCATGATACCAGAGTTTACTTGAGAAAATACCTGACATTATCCTTAACATTAAGCAGGCTTTACCATAACTCGGATTGCATATACTACTCTAAAGAAGCCGTAAGAATTCTAGGAAGAATAAGAGATGCCGATGTATCAGGTTGTATTCCGATAAACAGAAAACTGCTAGCATTAAAAGTAACAAAAATACTACCTAAAATTTCTAGTTGTTACTTGCCTAAAATATACGGTAGTAGGCTAGTAGTTTTTGAAAAGATACGTGAAATATATAACCACATTCTAATAGAAGACTTCCATGAGTTCAGGAAGAAAGTTAGAATCCTATACTACCTTACGGAAAGTGTCGGGGAAGACCCTAAACCTCTAAAGGACATAAGTAGGGAATTGGGAGACATAAGGGACCGATACTTAAAGGAGGTATGCACGTCTACCTTTAATAAAAAATTGAGTTTTGACCCAAGACTGGTCGAAGAGACTAAAGCTATAGTGCGTGAGATAATAATGAGGAATGAATTTCAACACTTGAAGAAATTCGAATGAGTAGGAGAAAATAGTATAAGCTAAAAATATTATGTCTGTTAGACTATTTCCATGGAGTTCAAAAGGCAAAAAGTTCTTCCCCAACATTTTCAGATTACATAAACATGTTAGAGCCTGTAAAGGATATGAGTTCCTAGAAGAGAGAAGAGTAAAGGTAAACGGTGTCTTATACGAAGTCGAAATGTATAAGCCTTTCCCGCTTTCAAATCCTGATTTTCTCTTGATTAAGACGAAAGAAGGGAAACTATTTACTACAGTAGGAGGCAAAGGGTATGAGAAGGTGAGAACTTGTCTAGAAAAGAAATACTTTATACCTAAGATTATGAGAATCAAAAAATAACCACTACTGGAGATGAATTCGTTTGGACCGAGAGTACAGACCGGGGAGACACTGAAATTAGGACAAGAGGAAGGGGGAGCCTGATAAGAGTCGACGGAAAGATTTTCATTATAGATACTAGCGATGATACGTTCTAGATTAATCTGAGTGTATTAGATAAGAAGAGTTTACAAATAATATCTTCAATGTTATAAAGAGTCAAATAACCTATTTGCCTTAATGTTTTATATAAGTGTTAACAAAAATAACTAGTATTCATGGAAATCCCGTGGAATATAATCTCAGATAAGGACATATCGTTAAGTAAAAGTGAATTCACTGAATCGATAAAGAACTTAAAACCAATATATGAAGACGCTAAAGAAATAGTAGAAAAATATAAGAAACTGAGAGGAAAAATTTTCTATCTATTAACGTTCTTAATTGTGTCATTTGTTACCATTTTAGTAGTAACCGAGAAGCTGTTTGAGTACTCAATTCTATTATTGATCCCTATGAACTACTTCCTCGGTGTCTTGTTAACGTATCTATTGAACGAGAGAAAGTACATAATCCTCACAATTGTTTACTTATTGCTCTCTTTACTGATGGAGCATAGTATCATAAAATACACTTTGCTAGCATCTATGATACCGCTTTCTTGGGGGTATTTTGCGAATCTAAATGAGAAGATTTATCTTAGTTGGTCATCCTACGCCTCTAACTTATTGGCCAGTTGGGACGATATCGAATATCACAACAGTGATTCGACCATTATAAGACTCAGAAAGGGAACAGCCAGAATATCTCCTTATAGGGCAGACTTAGAATCCTTACTCCTAATAGGAAAGTTGAAAGTAAGGGCATTTATTTCAGTATTTGTCTTGAGGAAGGGGAGAATCGGTTATATTGTCGTTCTAAAGGTAAAGAGGTATACTCTATTCTCCGATAAATTGATAATCCTTATGCCTCTAGTATTTGGCAAAATTAAGGAATTTCTAACCGAGAATTTTAACAAGAAAGAGTGGGAATTAGGTTAGGAAAAACTTGATTACTAATAAAATTTTAAGCTTTCTAATAGATTTTTTATTTAATCTATATATTTATTTGTTTTAGAATATAATAATATTTATAAGTTAATTATTCCAATTCATACTTATGTCGATAATCGAAGAAGCAAAGAGAGGTAATATCACAGACGAGATGAAAGCCATATCAAAGTTAGAACTAATCTCTCCAGAAGAGGTAAGAAGAAGAATTGCCGATGGAAAGATAATATTGATAAGAAACGTGAAAAAACCAAGCAAGAGGTTAATAGCTGTAGGTAAGGGTATTACAACAAAGATCAATGTAAACATAGGTACTTCCAGTGAAGTAGTAAGTGTGGAAATGGAGTTAGAGAAGGTAAAAATAGCTAACAAATTGGGGGACACACTTATGGATTTATCGACTGGCGGAGATTTGGACGAGATCAGGAGGACAATTATCCAGCACAGCGAAATCCCCGTAGGAACCGTTCCGATTTACCAAGTATTCATAGAGTCGTTCAAGAAGAGGTCTGGAGGAGCTTATTTCACGGAAGACGACCTATTGAAAACCGTCGAAAAACAACTGAGAGATGGAGTAGCATTCATGACCATACACGCTGGCATTACGAAAGATCTCGCTATTAGAGCCCTAAAGAGCAGAAGAATGATACCGATAGTCTCAAGAGGGGGTGATATGATAGCCGGATGGATGATACATAATAATTGTGAAAATCCTTATAGAAAAAATTGGAATTATATACTTGAGATGTTTAAGGAATATGACGCTACGATTTCGTTAGGAGATGCGCTAAGGCCTGGGGCTACAGCAGATGCACATGACGAGTTTCAAGTAAGTGAGCTAATAGAAACGAGTAGACTGGTAAAGGACGCAATAAGTAAAGGTGTCCAAGTCATGGTTGAAGGACCTGGACATATGCCGCTTAACGAAGTCGTATGGGATGTAAAGCTAATGAAGAAGCTGACAGGTGGAGTACCGTATTATGTATTGGGACCCTTACCTACAGACGTAGCAGCTCCTTATGATCATATTGCATCAGCTATAGGTGCTGGTCTTGCTGCCTCTGCTGGCGCTGATCTATTATGTTACTTAACTCCTGCAGAGCATTTAAGCCTACCTACGGTCAAACAAGTCGAAGAGGGTGCAATAGCCTATAGAATAGCAGCTCATGTGGGTGATATCGTAAAACTCGGTAAAAAAGCTAGAAAGTGGGACGACAAGGTAAGTACGTACAGAGGTAGGTTAGAATGGGACAAAATGATATCTCAGCTCATAGATCCAGATAACGCTTATAGAGTATATACACAGTTCGGAAAACCTAAGGTAAAAGCTTGTACTATGTGCGGTGGATATTGTCCGATGATGTGGGCGATGGAACAAGTTAAAAAGGTTAAAGAGTGAGAAAATATTCAAAAACCATTTT
>NZ_JBBHKR010000055.1:0-2795 GCF_037389425.1 Stygiolobus sp. CP850M | reverse complement strand
TTAAAGAGAACTTCGTCTTTCATATATCTACTATCTCCAATCTCCTTTGCTCACGTTTTCTCGTGACTCCTTAACCTCTTCAAAGGTAAAGTAATCCCTCTCTTTTACTTTGGCTTTCTACTTCACTAATTCCGTAGGTTACTATTATGTCAGTTAAAAATACTGTGGAGTTGACAACGTATAAGACCTCTTGTTTTGTGTAAGTTTAGAATATGAGAATCATAATTTAACATAAGACTACAACGTAAAAAGAGGATCGAAAGTTCGTGGAAACGAACTACACAAAATCATAATAAAGTCATTAGGTATACGCTTTACCTCCTCTTACGCTCAATCTCTCTTTTACCACTGAATAACACTATTTCACGTGTAAAATTCTACTTTAACGTACTTAATAGCAACGTCATACTGCTTTTTATCTCCAGTTATTAATTTTTCTCCTTTATCTTCTGCAAGTGCAATGTAGAGCGAATCGTAGATCGGTATTTTTTCCTTTAAAGAGATTTCCATTGCTCTCTGAAGGAAATCTACACTTTCATGAACAACTGTGGTAAGAGTTCTTTAACAGCCTTTAAAGCAATTATTGAGTCTTCGTGCTTCATCATGCTTATAGCACAGTCTTCTTCCATATAGCGTTAGAAACCTCAACTAGGGCTAGATCTAACGTTTCTCCTCCTCCTCACAATTCCTCTAACTTTTCCCAGCCAGGTTCCTTAGTAATTATCTTAACCAATATTGAAGCGTCAATTATTATCCCTATCTTCCCTCACCAATCTTACACCAATGGGCTCAGTCTCAGGCAAGGAGGAGATTACTTCGTGCAATTTCTTCATAGCTTCTTCTTTTTTCAATTCCTCTATTTTTTCCCTTATAAATTTCTCTATTTCCTCGTTCCATTTCACGTTGTATTTTTCCATCTCCTCCCTTAATTCTTTGTCTATTCTTAAACTGTATACGACTTTCCTAATATATCTTTCGTATACGTAGATATAAAAACCTCTCCACTGCATCTAATATTAGGCGTCAAAAATCTCTTTACTAGATAGTGTCTATAGTTCAGAATTATCTTGCCTAAGCTTGTCTTAGGATATTCCTAATCTAAATAAGGCTAATGGAGGGCCAACTTTATCTAAATGAGACCGGGGATTCAAGGGGCGTAACCTCGCTTCTCATATCTAAATGAAAGCTAAACAATACCCATCACTATTCCTAACCGTGTGTTCCTACACTTTCATTTAATGATCGAGTGTAGGGACTTGGCCCTCGACCACAGGTGGGTCATGGGACTCCAACGGTACGGGGCTCACATCTCCGTAATCTCCCTCACCCTTTTTGCTCACATCGGCGTAAGAGATCATCCTTAATCAATAATTTTTTGTTATAAACAGACAAAAAGATTTTTCATTAACGTGAAAAAAGATTCAGCCTGGATCAAATGCGCATATACTTAATGAGAATATAAAAGTAGATAAGTTCTTCAAGGCTATTGAACACGCTTATGAGTTTACAAGGACTACGAGACCATATAGGGTGGGAAAAACATATATTTTTCCCCACCAATAATATCTTGTGTTGATAAAGGTCGATAAAAAGGGTAGGGTTTATTTACCTAAAGAAGTTAGGGAGAAGTTTAAGTCAGAAGAATTTTTCTTAGTAACTTTACCTAGCGGTATACTCTTAGTACCTAGAGTAGATGACCCATTGAAGGCCTTAGAAGAAGAGGGGAAGAAGTTGCCAAACGTTGACATTAAGGTGTTGAGAAAAGTTATACAAGAGGAGGCCGAGAAAGAAGATGGTTTACGCTGATACTGACTTCTTTCTCGCGTTATTAAAGGAAAAGGATTGGTTGAAGGAAAAAGCCTTAAAACTATTAGAAGAATATAGAGGGAATATAAAGACTTCTTTAACCACCTTTGTTGAATTGATGTTATTAAGTAAGAGATACGGGTTAGATCCAGTTAGGGTTACCTTATCAGTTATGGAATTGACAAGGTATTTTGATGAAAAGGTGCTGAAAGCTTCTGTTTTAATCTCACAAGGGATGGGGGTGTTTGATGCTTTTCACGCCGCTTTTTCTGAAGAGGAAATTATAAGTTCAGACCATGTTTATGAAGAGTTCGGATTTAGGAGAATAAAATTAGATGATCCTTGACAGTTGTTTACATAAAAATGTATATGCCGTCTTCATAAAGAACGGATTTTAGTGTGAAACTTCATCAGAAAGTAGCTAGATTAAGTAAGATAACAAATTCTGTTTATTCTATATTAAAGATTGCAAAAAATCATTACATTATGTGATTATGTAGAAAATAACTAATCACAAGTAGTAATTTTATTATGTCAAGTAATTTTAACCGTCTTTTTTATAAAGAGAGATTGTAACTCTTTTACGTAACTACTGGTGAGTGTGGAGATAGTGTCGTCGTTAAGCTACAAATTCTGGGATTAACCTTCTTTTCGACAAGACTAGGGCTATGGAGTACATCATGCTACGAATGCTCCTATTTACTGCCTTCGTTGCTCTCTTGAATCTAATTAGCCTATCCCTTAATGAGAAAGGACTCGTTAGGGTTAACTGGCGAGACTACCGTGTGGTCTTTTAACCAGAAGTACAAGTTATAATCATCGCTCACCCATCTACCCTCTTCGGGCAAATACTTTTTGACCTCAAGGAAAGTACTCTCATCCCTATCCCCCAAAATGAGGTAAACTCCCAGCTTCGTGTACACGTAACAAGTGAAAACCCACTTGTAAAAAGCCCTAGTATTCTTGTACAAGTAAGTCCACATCTCATC
>NZ_JBBHKR010000054.1:0-18406 GCF_037389425.1 Stygiolobus sp. CP850M | reverse complement strand
GTCGTATTTCCTAATCGTTGAAGAGATCTTAGGAGTTTTTTCCAATTTGACCTCTGGAACTACAGTATGGCTATCGATTTTGCTTTCTGCAGTGATCACTGGTCTGAAGTCCGCAGGGGCTCCTGCAAGGATTACAATATCGTAACCCTCCTTGACTAATTTTTCCACCTCGTCCGCCATCTCCGCGGTTGTAGTTACTGGTACAGTCCTAATATATGGTTTATGATGTGTAGATAAGGGTCCATGAACCAGCACTACGTCAGCTCCCCTGAAGTAAGCCTCGTTAGCTATATCAACTCCCATAGTCCCGCTACTGGGGTTTGAGATAAACCTCACCGGGTCTATGAACTCTCTGGTCGGTCCAGCGGTAACTACAATTCTGAAACCTGTTAAGTCTTTACCCCTAAGCATATAAGTGACTATATACTGAGTTAGGTAATCCACTTCCGGATAGTGTGCTAAGTCCTTGATTATCATGGGTTCTATTATCTCTGCACCGAATGATCTTAACTTTTGCAAATTGTCCCTTAACTGAGGGGAATGATACATTGGTAAGTGCATTGCTGGGACTATTACTACCTTCTTCTTCATTCCTATGAAGTTCAGAGCCGTAAGTGTTACCGGAGTGTCCCCTATCCCGTTAGCAATTTTTGAGATTGTGTTAGCAGTTGCAGGGGCTATGATAAATACGTCGTAGTCCTCAGCCAACTCTACGTGTTCTAGTTCGCCACCTATTTGCGTTATAACATCATTACCGGTAGCCCAATGGAACATAGTAGGTGAGATGAGTTTACTTGCATCTTCGCTCATTATCACCTTTACTTCGGCTCCCCTTCTCATTAAGCTCCTAGCCAGATCTAGGGACTTATAAATGGATACACTTCCAGTAACGCCGAGCAAGAGCCTCTTACCTTTAAGCTCTTCCGAGATCTCTCCGATGATCCTCTTGGATGGGTGTATCATTAAGTGTCAGACATAAATTTAAACTACGGATAAAAACCTTATATTATGGAGTTCGCCGAAACGAAGAAATACGGAGCTTTTATAGTTAGATTGGCAAGGATTACTGATATAGACCAGATTGTAAAGATTAACAGACTAACCCTCCCAGAAAATTACCCATACTACTTCTTCGTAGAACATTTAAAGGAATATGGGGGTGCGTTTTATGTCGCTGACATAGAAGGAGAAGTAGTAGGATATATTATGCCCAGAATAGAGTGGGGGTTCAGTAACGTTAAACAGATACCTACGTTAGTCAAGAAGGGTCACGTAGTTTCGATAGCGGTATTGGAAAAATTCAGGAAAATGGGAATCGGTACGGCGCTTTTACAGAACTCCATTAAAGCTATGAAGGAAGTATATGAGGCTGAAGAGGTCTATTTAGAAGTGAGAGTGTCAAACACGCCAGCAATTTCGCTTTATAAAAAACTAGGGTTTACCGAAGTAAAGGTGTTAAAGCACTACTATGCAGATGGAGAAGACGCTTATTTAATGGCTCGCCCTCTCTAGCTCTACTGAATTATTAGACGAGTCGAAAATTAAATAGTAGCCATCTTCCAGACTACCGGCTGAATATACTCTTGTTTTTCCTACACTATACTCCTTCTGAGATCGTAAATGACCGTGAATAAGTAGTTCTGGGGACTCTGAGAGTATTTTCCCTAGAATCAGCTGTGAACCGTAAGATGCCCTAGGCTGGAAGTGGGTTATAACAATCTCAGTAGAGAAGTCTACAGATAAATTCCCAAAGGTTGTGGTAATCAGCTTGTTTCTCTGCCTTAGGTGCTTTTGAGTTGTTATGTTATCCATTTCACCAAGTATTCCGTAATAATTAGATATGTACTGAGGGCATTCTACATCTCCTAAGCCTACTATGTAGTCTACACTTAACGAATTAAGGAACTCTATCACATCCCCTTTGCATGGAGTTAAAGTAATTAACGCCGTTTTTGTCATACCACTCACCTAGTTTGAAGAGAGCAATCCCCACAGCCACTATATCTGCTGTAGAGCCCGGGTTATATCCGTTTTCCAAAAGGAACCTATCTAGTTCATTTATTAATTTTGGATTTTCTAAAGCCTCACATGACATTTTAGAAACTGTTATAGCCGTCCTTCCCCCGTGTTTTCTCCATATTAGCCCGTCAGGGACTTGACATAGGACTGATAGAAAACCTTCGAGTACACCCTTTTCCATTCCCAGTTTTTCTATCTTATCGGCAACTAACTTAGAGTACTTATAATCTTCAAGCATATTTTTGACAGCACTATCTGAGGATGAGTGTAATAAGACTTCGTAAAGGGGGAGTTTTCCCATACTTTTATAGTCGAAACCGCTGTCTACCTCGCCCAAGTAACTTAATCCTAATATTTGTAACGACTTTGAGAAATAAATAGAGTCGTTCTCGTCTAAACTCCTGATGGTTACCGAGGCTTTTTTTAGCGTGTCGTCTAGGGATCTGGAAATAGAGGAATAAGCTATAGGGATCATTTGGATAAACGTACCTAGAATAGCGAAATTTATTCCCAATTCCATACTTTTTAGTACAGCCTTGTATAAAGAGTCAAACAAAGGTTTCTCTTTCCTAAGTCCCCTCTTACATAATTCTTTATAATACTCCTTAGATACTAGTGCGGAGAGTACCAAGTCCTTAAAGCTTACGGATTTAATGTCCCTCCGTCTCGACGCGTTACCAGGTTTATCATAAAATGCCTCTTCTACGGTAGACGAAGAAAGGATGAAAGAGATCGAGTTACAAAATTCTTCTAATGTACCCTTGGACATCTCTATCACCTATAACTATAATGGGTTTTTCACATTCAACTAGCATCCCATTAGCTTCAATTTTCCTCGATTTAAAGAGGAGTGTGGAGTATATCCCCTCATAAGACACTAAAATTTCGGGCTTCAGTCCCACTTTTCCTGAGACTACGTTGACGTTGTGTAAAATGACTTTAGATGGGTAAAATAGTGCATCACAGCTACCGTTTTCTACCTCAGCCGTTATAGTTATCTCTCCCTTCCTCTTGCATACTTCCTTACACGGTCTCTGCGGTCTCGGATCCACGAAGAGAATAGAGAACTTTATTCCTTTTATCACACCCCGAGTCCTTTTATCATATAATTGCTTAGAATAGTCTAAAGTTAGCCCGTAATTACGTGAGGTCTCAACAATCCAATCTTTATCTTCTTCAAAGCCGTCAAAGTTATTCATAACATGTAGAGTGTCTTCACAACCGTATATTACTATATCGAGGTCTGAGTTTTCATGGTTAATCCCCGCTAACAAGCTCCCCGTTATTCCTATTTGTCTGACTCCTAAGGCTGTATAAAGTTCGAGAAATGAGATTTCGTGTTTAGAACCAGACGTGTGCTTAATTAATTCTAACGCTTTTTCTTCTGGTTTTAAATGCTTTGAAACACTGGAAAGTCTTAATATAGGGAAAGTTACATCACAGCATGGTTCCATGAGGAACTCTTGATTTAGTCTAAGCATGTTATTTACACCGTAATATTTTAGCACTCTTTCGTACCCTTTCCATAATCCTTCCCCTGTATAGACATACTTTAACATGGCGTAGATGTAACCGTAAGGGTTTACATTAGAGAATACTAAGTATATGTTTCTGTCCTTGTCCACTATAATGTCTTTATCAAGGAAATAATCTCTTCCCATCCTTTCAACCTCACGTAGTCTATCGGCGTGCCGGCACTTTCGAGGAAGTTAACGTAATTCCTGAATATACCTCCGAATAAAGCGTTAGCAATATAAGCTGAACCTACCGACGACTCCTTAAATTTGAAGTTATGCTTAATACCGAAAGGTACTTCCCACTTTTTATTACCGGATATTATGATCGGTATTTTATACTGAGCCGAATACCACTCCGAGAGTATTTGTAAGAGTTTTAATCCCCTAGCCCAATTTCCTCGCGTATATATAGTGTCTTTATTTATCTTCGAGTATTTGCATAACAAGTAAGCCACTTCACCGTCCAAGAAACCAGCCGAGTTAACTCCGGGCATTATACTTCCCCCTAACCCGTCTACAACTTTCCCGTCAATTACTACTAGAAATGACGAAAAAGAAGAACCCACTTCAACCAAGACGAAACTATCATACATGGTTCTGTAGAAGAAAGCGGAAGCTACTTTATCAGCCGTACCCATGTCGATGAGGTTTATTTTCTTGTTCTCATCTACGCTTTTTAATTCTATGACCCCGGGTACGGTAAAGGCGTTATGTAATAACTTAGCTGAGATTATAAAATTTCGTAAAGGACCATCAATGTCAGGGTCTTTTAGGGTCATGAGGAAAATGTCTCTATTAGTGATTTCTGAAATCCTTTTAAACGGCAACCCATGTCCTGAAGGCAGTGCTACTCCATTAGGTCTAAGGTCGGATATAGCTTTGACCAGAGTACTTGATGCTTTACTGACAAGCTCTGTAGGAACGGAGAAAAACTTTATTATCCTTCCCATCTCGTCGACAAAAGCAAATTCATATGTCCTACTACCGGGATCTACTCCCGCAAAAATCATTCCGTAACCCTTACAACCGTACCATCCCTCTTGACTTTTAAACTTAACGAATAACTTTCATTTAACATCCTAGCTAAAGATTCAATTATATTCTCGAAATATATAGCAGCTTTCTCATTTTTAAAGGAGTAAGTAAAGGTGTTTCCGTTATTAGATGGTATTGGTAGGGGTTTCCCATCCATGAAGTCCAACAGTAAATTTAGAATGCTAAACATGTTGTTTAAAACAGTGCTTTTTGACACGCTTCTTGCCATTAAATAAGACCCCAAATAAGTTGCAAGAGTTTCAGGTGGTATCTCGAGATTAATACGTAAGACCTCGGCTTGTTTTAATAGTTTATAAAGTTCTAACTCAGTTAAAAAAAGGGATAAATTTACTCCAAGAGATAATAACCTATTATAAACCATTATTGCCTCATTTGTAGCATCATAAATGGTCTTACCGCTTGCATCACAGTAGGACTTAATTATCGAATATGCCTCATCTGACATAAAACACGGTTTTCTTCCCATGTGTATACAAATGTATATTCCTTAATATAAATTTTATGACAATAGTTATGGAACATCTAAATAATTATTGAAAACTTAATAGTCTGTTCTAAAAATTGTTGATCTTCTACTTTAAATCCTATACGTGTGAGGAAATTCCTCAGGATTTCACCAATTCTTTCTGTAAGGTCTTTAGCTAACCCTTGTATCACAACTACTACGTAGAATTTATTTTGATTAGGATATGCTTGATCTTTATTAACCATTATTAATGGAGAGATGTCCATTAGTATGGGGGTTTTATCAAGCAAATTTTGGATATCGGTCTCAGTTATTATATCCTTTTCTGTAATAAGATCTTTAATACTATCTGCATATTGCAACGTAACGTTTTCATACCATAAGAAAATTTCACTAATGATCGTTTTATCTAACTTACTGAAAACTGAAAGCGGAACACGTAAAAATCCTTGTCTATTTAATTTAGTTAAATAAGCAAGTAATATATAATTCGCTGGATACTCTACAATATCTATATTGCGGGTGACCTTCAAAGAGTATGTCGTTTGCTTAACAATATTGCTGAGGTAAAGGGCACGTATATCTTCTTCCTTTCTGTTTTTACCGTCAAGTGAAGTGTATTTCAAATTTAGTTGTAAACGTATGAGTTGTTCCATCTCATCTAAGGAATGTACGGCATCTTCATAAATTGGTATGAGTTTCTTGTTATCATCTTTCTTGGGCTTACTATTTTTCTTCGCCACGTTATCATGAATTAACGGTTTTTAGTATTAAAATATTTTCATTAACTGCTTATATTTTTCAACAGATTGAATAATGACTTTAAATATTATTATAAGTGTTTCGTTTGTTATACCAAGTGTTGGGCTATCAGTATTTTTGTTTTGATAAGTAAATAAATAGTTTTCAGTGGCTGCCCACAGAAAATGTCACTACTCCATTCGGCTCTTTGTCATCATAAATAGCGGGGAAGGTAGCGGCGCCAGGATTTGAACCTGGGATCTCGGGGTGTCTCAGGTTGAGACCCTATGAGCCCCGCGGGATACCTGGCTACCCTACGCCGCTACTATTTCCCCGCTAATATCTCTTTCATGGGCTATGTAATTAAAGCTTTCTATGAAGTAATACGGTGAAAACTACAAAAAAGTTGAAATAACGCCGGGGGCGGGATTTGAACCCGCGTGCCTCAGAGAGGCAGTAGGTCGCACGCCTCTGAACGCTGGAAATGGTCTCGAGCCTACCCCCTTGGTCCGCTCGGGCACCCCGGCATTTATTACTTTTATGTATGAACTTAAAAGTTGTACGGTAGGGTAAAAAATCATAATCCGTATCTAGAAAATGAATAGGAAAGTTAACTCAATTCACGCTGGAACTGCTATAGGCTCTTTTTCCGTAGATATTCTTTTTTCACTCTCAAGCTTAACCCTAATGTGCTTAGGTATGCTGAAGATCATCTCGTGAGTCTCACCGTCATAGAACTTCAGTTCGCCAATAATCGTCTCTTTTATCAGCTTGTCAACTTGTTCAGCAGTGAGCGAAGAAGGACTGCGATAATCCGAAGCATATACGAAACCCCATAGACTGTCAAAGCCCGGTATATATGCTATGGACGCACTGACGTACTTAAACACGTTTCTTAACGTGTTATAAATAGCTGAGAACGTGTCCAAACTAAATGAAGGAGAAGTAGCTTGAGTCACTAAACCTCCGTTTTCCTTTAGAATTCCCTTCACTTGTTTGTAAAACTCCACAGTGTAAAGGAGCTGAGAAGGAGAATCCTTAATTGGATCCGTAAGGTCTAAAATCACAGCGTCAAACTTCTGATTTGTCTCCTTTACAAATTTGTAACCATCCCCTATAATCAGTTTGGTCTTTGGATTGTCAAAACTACCTTGATGCCATTCGTGGAGGTACTTTTTGGCGAAGTCTATAACTACAGGGTCAATATCTACCATCACAGCACTATTTACACTTTTGTGCTTCAAAACCTCTCTAAGTGTAGCCCCTTCTCCTCCGCCTAATATTAGCACATCTTTAGGATTATCTAGAGTTATTAAAAGAGGGTGAACTAAAGTCTCGTGGTAAATATATTCGTCTGAAACTGTAGACTGCACTTTACCATCAATTATCAGGCTTTTTCCAAACCTGAAAAGCTCTACTAGGAGAACCCTTTGGAACTCGCTCCTTTCCTCTGCGATAACCCTCTTTATTGCATGAGCGTGATACTCATAAGGAGTTTGCCATTCTATGTGCCAGTGCCATTCATACATTATACTAATCTCACTCCGTTCACCTTCTTGTTTTGCCAACTATATCTTCTGATTTTCTTAGTCCTCCCGAACCCACAGGCTGCACAGTAGCCTTTTCTAGCGTTAAAGGAATTTCTACCACATCTTCTGCATCTAACATGAGTAGCTCCTTTATTCATCTTACCGAATGAGGGTGTACCTTTCATTACCTTTCACAATCTGATTAACTAACTCGTTTATAACTTTATTTGCTTAGCTTTAAAAACTAGTAGCTCAACTAATTTTAGATACTCAATGTTTAAAGACAAAGATTTTGTCTATATTGACTACATAGCAAGAATAAAAGATACTGGAGAAATATTCGATACAACTATTGAAGAGGAAGCTAAAAAAGCTAACATATATGATAGTGAAAAAATTTACAAACCAAAACTCGTGATTCTGGGTGAAGGAGCTATAATAAAAGGTCTTGAGGACGCCCTATACCAAATGAGTGTAGGAGAAGAGAAAGAGATAGAAATACCGCCGGAAAAGGCTTACGGTGAGAGAGATCCAAATAAAGTAAAAACGATGTCTTTAGGAGAGTTAAGGAAACAAGGTATTAGACCATATCCTAACATGATGTTAAGGATGAGTAACGGAAGTATTGCCGTAGTAAAAAGTGTCACTGGAGGTAGAGTTGTCCTAGATTATAATCACCCACTAGCTGGAAGGACATTAATATACAAGGTAAAGGTCGTAAAAGTAGCGGAAACAGAACTAGATAAAGTAAAAGCACTTTTGGAAAGATACTTCGGTAGCTCTAACGTAGACAAGTTCGCTGTCGAGATAAGTAATGATAAGAAAGAAGTAAAGATAATTGTTCCCAAGGAACTTTACTTAGTGGAGGACTTGCAGTCAAGAATTTACGTTACCGCAAAGGATATAATAACCTACGTATTGCCTGACGCTAGTGTGTCATTCATGGAGACATTTAACAAATCTAACTTCAGCTAATTACGCCAGTTTCCTTAGCAATTTTTTCAGCCGAACTCCAACTTAATCCTCTGTCTCCCAGAATAGTATATCTCTCTGGTCTTATGCTATGGGCGATTGTTAATGCCTTTATAACACCCTCATCAGGGATTCCTATTTCTTTGGCTTTAGTAGGTAACCCTACTCTTTTCATAGCTCTTTTAATTTTCCTCCAGTTAATTCCGTGAATGTAAGCCATTAGAATAGTCCCTATAGCAACCAACTCACCGTGGAGAGCCTTTCCGGGGTATAACATCTCTATCGCATGGGCGAATAAATGCTCCGAACCACTTGCAGGTCTAGTACTACCTGCCATCCCCATAGCTACTCCGCTACTTATAAGTGCTTCAACGAGAACTCTAACACCAGCCCTTATATCCTTGTTAAGAAGTTTCGTGCAAGACAATGCATGCTTAGCTGAAAGTAAAGCTAGAGAGGCAGTATAATCACCGTAATACTCTCCGGTAATCTTGGAAGACAATTTCCAATCCCTGACTGCAATGAATTTACCAAGAGTATCACCTACTCCTGCGTTTATGAGCCTTCTAGGAGCTGATGAAAGTACTTGAATATCAGCTATGATACTCAAAGGTCCTTTTGCCTTAACTGATATGGGCTTCCCTAATCCTTTTATCGCAGCAAAAGGTGAAGTTATGCCATCGTGAGATGGAGCTGTAGGTATACTAATGAATTCTTTATCTATCCTAAATGCAACGTATTTAGCAACGTCTATTACACTACCTCCTCCAATACCTATTATAGTATTAGCCTTGAACTGCTTTGCAAATTCTCCTACTCTATTCACTTCCTCTATGTCCGCACTTTGGACTTCTATGACTTCATGCTTAAAATCTTCTATTGACTCAAGAAGTTTCGAGGCTATACTTCTCCTAACTATGGGACCAGTAACTATCAGAAAGGGATCAGATAGATTTAGAGAAGTTAGATATTCTCTAACGTTTAAAAGAACGTCATTGCCTATATAAACTCTCTTCGGTAGATCAATCACATGTTCTCTACTTTCCACATTTGTACATAACAAGAATTTAAATATTAAAAGTTGCTATACATGAGCTTGTAAGTCTACTTCTTTAGAGTTGGTGAATAGTGTGAGTTCAGTTAGATTAAATATAATATCAGCAATATATGGAAATCTACCTAAAGAAGCTCAGATAACCAAAATCGAGTTTGAAGGACCAGAGATAGCAGTCTATGTAAAGAACCCTTCAGTGCTTGCCGATAAGGGTGAGATAGTAAAGAAAATAGCCAAAGATATAAAGAAAAGAATAGTTATCAAAGCTGATGAAAAAGCGAGAAAAGATAAGAAAGAAACAGAAGAAATTATAAAGAATTTGGTACCGAAAGAAGCTGAAATTGTGAACATAAAGTTTGATGACGAGTTAGGTGAAGTTTTAATCAAAGCTAAAAAGCCTGGTCTCGTAATAGGAAAAGGAGGAACACTTCAGAACAAAATCTTTTATGAAACTTATTGGAGACCTGTTATTGTTAGAGAGCCTCCAATAAAATCGAGGACTATAGACAGTATCCTTACTCATATATACAATGAAACCGAATACCACGCAAAAATCCTGAAAGTTTTTGGAGAGAGGATACATAGGGAATTACTATTTAAAGATAAGTCTGTTAGAGTCACTGCATTAGGCGGATTTTACGAGGTAGGTAGATCAGCAGTTTTAGTAGAGACCCCTGAAAGCAAAATCTTACTAGACGTAGGGCTTAACCCTAGTGTTACGGGAGGAGAGAAGTTCTTCCCCAGGCTCGATATCGACCAAGTAAGGCTGGAGGATATCGATGCCGTAGTGATAACTCACGCTCACTTAGATCATTGTGGGATGGTTCCTCTCTTATTTAAGTACGGTTATAATGGACCCGTATACACTACAGCACCTACGAGGGATATAATGGCTTTAATGCAGTTAGACGCATTAGACGTGGCTGAGAAGGAAGGTAGACCCGTACCATACACAGCTAAAGAAGTAAGGAAAGAACTACTCCACACGATAACTTTGGATTACGAGGAAGTGACAGACATCGCTCCAGACGTTAAACTGACGTTCTACAACGCTGGGCATATTATAGGATCAGCGATGGCTCATCTACACATAGGAGAAGGGACGCATAACATAGTTTACACTGGTGACTTCAAATATGCAAAGACTAAATTACTTGACAAAGCTAACGACGAGTTTTTAAGAGTAGACACGATGATAATGGAAACAACCTACGGTGCACAAGAGCAAGAAGGAAGGGAAGAAGCGGAAGAGAAGTTAATCAACATCATAAATGGCACGTTAAATAGGGGTGGTAGAGTGCTAATTCCAGTTCTGGCGGTAGGTAGAGGACAAGAGATAATGCTGGTGCTTAATGAGGCGATGAAAAATAAGAAGATACCAGAGGTGCCCATATACGTCACTGGATTAGTTGACGAGATCACGGCAATACATAATGCATATCCTGAAATGTTAAGTAGAGAAGTAAGGGAGGCAATACTTTACAAAGATGAAAACCCGTTCACTTCTGAGTTCTTCCATAGGATAGAAGGATTCAGAGAAGATATTGCCCAAGGAGAACCGAGTATAATCTTAGCTACTTCTGGAATGCTAAACGGCGGTCCTGCAGTAGAGTTTTTCAAAACTATGGCATCAGACAGCAAGAACTCAATAATCTTCGTAAGTTATCAGGCTGAAGGAACCTTAGGTAGAAAGGTTAGGGAAGGAGTAAAAGAAATCCAGATTATAGATAGAGATGGAAGAGTAGAAAATATAAAGATAGAGATGGAAGTAAATCACGTTGAAGGATTTTCAGGGCACTCTGACAGAAGGCAACTCCTGCATTACTTACGTAACTTAAGTGCTAAGCCTAGGAATCTAGTACTAAACCACGGCGAACCTAATGCTATAGAATCTTTCAGAAGACAAGTTGATAGAGAGAAAGAAAAACTGGGGCTAAGAGGTACAAAGATATATACTCCACAGATCTTAGACAGCCTACGAGTGGCGTAGACTATCCTAATTGTTTTAAACTTTAATCGTCCAAGATATACGCTAGAATATGGTTCTTAGAAATGAAAAGGCTAATTTTGACTTTTCTTTATCATTACGTTTAATAAATTTCCTTAATTCGTTGAGAATACAAAATAATGTACCCAGCGTGAGATATGCAAATACCGGTTTCGCCCACTTTAGATCAGCCTATATGCTAAAGACGAGAGTTTTCAGCCATTATGACGTAACTGGAATAGCTCCTCCGCTTTTCTTTACGACTCTAGGCAATTATTACTACATGGAAGAATCGATTGGATACGCATGGTCTAATACACCTCTTTCTTATTCAACAACTGTCCAAATTAGTGAAAAGTTACTTTACGATATGGTATATAATGACGCAGATGAAGGATGGTTCCATAGAGATACTTTGCTCGATCCTTGTTTTAACTATGCAGATATTTCTGTATCTTTCAACTTTAATGAGATATATCTAGACGTAGTTATGATAAATGCAAGAATCGACTGGATTTCTACACCGAAAATTAGTAACGGAAATTTTTCTTTAAAAGGTAGGTTAACGGACGATAACTTCATTCCGAAGCAATTAATCATTTATAGGGACGAGGCAAAACCTGATCGTATCAATGATCACAGTTATTCCTTAGGAGAGCCAGTTGCTGGGGTAATACCTAAGCCCCACTATTATAAAAGCATTGAGACAATAAGACCTTATAAGTGGAGGATGGATTCAAGTATTATCGAAGTAGAGTTCCCGCTTAAATTTTTCACAAGGGGAGTATATACGATTCTACTTCACGCTGAGGATAAGAGAAAAATCCATTGGAGCCCATATACTAAGAGAAAGATAGGAGAGTGCGGGATTATGATGTATTCCTTTCTTGTAAAGTAGATATGGGCCCGCTGGGATTTGAACCCAGGATTTCCGCCGCTCTAACCCTAGGTCGTCAGGGCGGCGTCCTAACCAGGCTAGACGACGGGCCCATTATAAAAGTAAAAAGTACTCGCTTAAAAGATTAAGGCTTAAACTATTTTAGGAAAAAGTAGAAAAGGGAAAAGTAAAAGGCTTTACGTCTAACACATCCTAGATTTTACTCTTCTGACCTTAACGATTCCTTTCTCCACTGTTTTATTTCTGCTATTGCTTCTTTTCCTTCCATATATTTCATTCTTATTTTTCCTTTTTCGAATAAGGCGTTTATATACCTTATATCGCCGTCATCCCATCTATCATACTCTATAAGCCTACCTAAGTTGAACTTTTTGGATATGTTTCTTAGCATCCTGATCTCATAATCTCTTAAGGAATCGTCTCTCTGTGGTGTTATAAATGCAAAAAGCTTTCTCACATGGTTTTGATCGATTATGTCTTATTAAGTTTTAGGTTTATTTTCCTTGTAAGACTAAACTTTTACGGCGGACTTAAAGGAAAAAATAAAGAGTGCCAACAGTGATTGTATGCAATTTTCTTTTTTGAAATTATTTTGAATTATTTGGAAAAATACGTCATACTTAAATAGTCAGCGGGAGTTTTGATAACCGTGGCTTACTGGATAATCCCCGTACAAGAAGACTTTTGGGAGACAATTTTCTCAACAAACATTTATGGTTACAATAAGGAGAACATCAAACAGTACGTGAAGAAGGACGACGGGATAATATTTTACGTGAATAAATACTACGCAAAGAAATACGGGGGAAAATTTGTAGGGATTTATAAGGTTGTATCAGACTGGTTTGTGGATAACACTATATTGTTTCCTGAAGAAAAAATAAAAAACAAACCGATTTATATTTATAGAATAAAATTGGAAAAAATTATAGTAGGTGAGTGTGCATCTAAGGACATTATTGAAAAAGTACACTTTATCGAAGACAAATATCAGTTTTCCAAGTATCTCAGAAATGTGCCAGCTAACCTTAAGAGACCGGTACCTTTCATAGACGTTCAGCTAATAGAGCAATGCCTTAGGGAGTCAATATTCATATAACCGATGTGAAGTACTTAATCGCGTTGAGTAACTCCTTGATTAGTCTTTCGAGGAGAAAGTTATAGATGAAGAATATCAAGTACTTCAGTTTCATCAGTGTTAGAATGTTCCTCGCTATTTTAATGTGCTGTTGAATATACGTCCTTAATTTCTCTCCTACAGCTTCTAAATACATATCTTTTAGAAAGTCCAAGAACCTCTTGATCACTAATCGTAACTCTTTGTCATTCTTACAATAAGTTATCTCCTTGAGGTAACTCTCATAAGTTTTCCTAACAATAGTGTAGTCAATAACGTCCGTCATATTATATATATTATTTGATAATATAATTTAAGACACAAGGTCGGAGCATTTACCTAGTTAACCGTATTCCCTATAAAGGATAGGATATTTTACCTTTTAGTAACATATTATTACCCATGGACTTAATAAAAAACAAAAAACTACTTATGCATGTAGGCCCAGTAGACATATACGAAGAAGTGCTTTACGCGGGTCTCAAAAATAACGTAGGCTTCACCTCCGAAGAATTTGTAAACGCATTTAGGGATTCTCTGAAAGGACTAAGGTACTTATTCCAGGTAGACGACACATACCAGCCTTTCATAATCCCTGGAGGTGGCACGTCTGCTATGGAAAGTGTTACGTCCTTTTTAACGAAAGGAGATAAAATACTAGTAGTATCAAACGGAGTTTTCGGAGACAGATGGATAAACATCTTTAAAAAGTACCCAGTAGAAGTAGATTACCTCAAAGCTGAAGCAGGAGATTACGTTTCAATAGACTCTGTAAAAGAGAAAGTAAAGCAAAAACATTACAAACTTGTTACGTTTACCCACGTGGAGACAAGTACTGGTGTAAGACATCCAATAAAGGACAGTGTTAAAGAGATCAAGGACTACGTAGATATAGTAGTAGTAGACGGCGTGTCAAGCGTAGGTGCAGAAGAAGTAAAAACTGAGGATTGGGATGTTGACATCTATTTAACGGCTAGCCAGAAAGCGATAGGAGCTCCCCCAGGTTTAGGTCTTTTAGCGGTCTCGGAAAACGCCATGAAACACTTGAGAGAAGATAATATAGCTGGCTATTACCTTGACCTAAAGAACTGGCTACCGGTGATGAGGAGCATGGAAGAAGGTAAAGCGGCTTACTTCTCTACACTTCCAGTCCATACGGTTTTCATGCTTAATGAAGCACTTAAGTTAATACAAGATGAAGGAATAGAGAACAGAGTAAAAAGACACGAGAAAGTAGCAGGGACTATAAGGGCTGGTATTGAAGGAATGGGATTAGAAATAGTAGCAAAGAGACCAGACGCCTATAGTAACACAGTGACTGGAGTGATGTTAAGGAAAGCTAAAGCGCAAGACGTTCTCTCTGAGATCATAAAAGAGGGAGTAGAAATAGCCCCAGGTGTACATCCGTCATTACAAGGTAAATACGTTAGAATAGGTCACATGGGCTGGGTAACTCCTAACGATGCAATAATTACCATTTCTGCGTTAGAGAGAACCCTTAAAAGATTAGGAGAAGACGTCAGAGTAGGCGAAGGAGTGAGAGCAGCACAATCTTATTTAACATAGTCTGGATAGATTAACCATATGGACTTATATGAGGCAATTAAAAAGAGGAGAGATGTAAGAAGTTATTACATTAAAGATAAGCCCATACCAGACCATGTTTTAGCTAAAATTTTGTTAGCCGCCCATTACGCGCCTTCTGTAGGTTTTTCTCAGCCTTGGAACTTCATAGTAGTAAAAGACCCAGAGATAAGAAAGAGAATTAAGGAGTTAGTAGAAGTTAAAAGAGAGAAATTTAGAAACTTGTTACCTGAAGACAGAAAGAAGGTTTTTGATAAAATAAAGATTGAGGCAATACTGGATACTCCTATCAACTTAGCAGTAACATGTGATCCTACATGATTTGCTCCTCATGTCTTAGGCAGAATGACGATGCCTGAACTCTGTCAGTATAGCACTGTTCTAGCTATAGAAAATCTATGGCTTGCGGCTACAGTTGAAGGCATAGGTGTAGGATGGGTAAGCTTTTTCAAAAAGGAAGACGTAAAGAGGATTCTTTCGATCTCAGAACACGTTGACTTAGTAGCTTATTTAACGTTAGGTTACGTAGAAAGGTTCCCTGAGAGACCAGAACTTGGGAAAAAGGGTGGCTTAGTAGACTACCGTTAGAAGAACTAGTTTACATAGATACCTTTGGCAAAAAACCTGATGAGAGTTTTATAAATGTCTTAAGAAATTCAAAATTTTAGTTCCGAGAGTAGACACCACAAGATACTCTACAAAAAACACGCTAAGTATATAAAAAAGCAATAAGAACGGTGTCGAAATTAAAAGTGAGAAAACCTTCTCGCCATAGATATCTTTAATTACATATAGCCCTATCCTAACGTCAATAATTGTTAAAAACAGAGAGAGTAAGCCGAAAATAATTTTATTCATTAAGGAAAAAATATATTTACTAAAAGATAAGGATTTTTATTTCGTTCTAGTTCGTAGATCTAGTAGTCTTTAAGAACGAAAGTATTCCTCCGGCTTTTAATATCTCAAGTGGCATCCCAGTTATTCCTTTTCCCTTTAGTATCGTATTACCATTTACTATTATTTCTCCAGTCTCTACATTGACCTTAACATAATCATCTTGATTTATCTTCTTAGTAGCGTCGGGAAGTATTATTGCAGGAAGGCCATTATTGATAGCATTTCTGAAGAATATTCTAGCAAAAGACTCAGCAATTACAGCCCTTACCCCAGCAGCCTTTAAAGCAATAGCAGCTTGTTCTCTAGAGGAGCCCATTCCAAAAACTTTCCCTGCTACTAGTATAACACCTTGAGATGCTTTCTTATAGAATTCAGGGTCTAAAGGCTCCATAGCATGTTGGGCTAGATATTGCGGATCAGTATACTTTAAGTGCCTTGCTGGAATAATAATGTCAGTGTCTATCTTATCTCCGAATTTTAGAACCTTTCCTTCTATAATCATGAGAATCGCCTTGGGTCAGTGATTTTACCCTCCACAGCAGTAGCTGCAGCTACTGCTGGTCCAGCTAGGTATACCTTTGACTCTGGACTTCCCATCCTACCTTTGAAGTTTCTTGAACTCGTTGACACCATCACCTCACCCGGTCCAGCAACTCCAAAGTGTCCTCCCAAACAAGGACCACATGTTCCGTAAGTCACGACACAGCCAGCCTGGACTAGAGTATCGATATAGCCTAATTCCATAGACTTCTTGAACAAATCATAAGAGGCAGGGATAGCTATACACCTTGTCTTAACCCTTCGTCCCTTCATTATCTTAGCCGCCATTTCAAAATCGCTCAGTCTACCGTTAGTGCATGAACCAATATACACCTGATCCACTTCTAATCCCTCTACTTCACCTACTGTCTTTACATTATCTACGCTGTGAGGAGCAGCAACTAACGGCTCTAACTTCGAAAGGTCTATCGTATACTCGTCCTTATACTTAGCCCCGCTATCAGGCTGAATGACCGGAGGCTCATAACCCCTCATAGTCTTAATATAGTTCACTGTCTCAGAATCTGGAACAAACATCAAAGCATCTGCATTCATTTCTATTCCCATGTTTGATACAGTTGCTCTAAAGTCCATCGGGAATGCTGAAGGCTCTCTTACAAACACCTCTATAGACATACCGTTGAAGTAGTCCGCCTTAAATTCTCCAAGTATCTTCAGTGCTACGTCTTTACCGTTTACCCATTTGTTAGGTTTACTTTCTAATGTAATCTTAAACGGTTCAGGAACCACTACCCATGTTTTTCCAGTAATTACCGCAGCAGCTACATCACTTGCACCTAACCCTTGTGCAAAAGCCCCTACAGCTCCAGAAGTTGTAGTGTGACTGTCTGCTGCTACTATCACATAACCGGGGTTTGCATATTTCTCCAGCAATAGCTGATGTAATATACCAACGTTTATGTCATGAAAGTTCGGTATTGATAAGTTCTTTACAAAATGCCTTATTTGATCCTGGATTTCTGCACTTCTGACATCAGGGGGTGGAGCTAAGTGATCAAACGCTATTACTATCTTATTCTTATCGAAAACTTTCAACATGCCGGCTTTCTCCATGACCTCTATTACGTGGTATCCTGTTAGATCGTGAAACGCCGCTATATCCACTTTGATTTCTGTAACGTCACCAGGGGACACGTTTTTCCCAGCAGCTCTGCTCAAAATTTTTTCGGTTAATGTTTGGGACATCAGGTAGATAAGTTAGAAAGGGTAAAAATAAATATTTATACCGTTGATGGTTTCCGTTTCGAACTATATAGTGATCACTTTTTTCGAATTATTACTCTTTTTAGCTATCAGGTAAGATACTCCTATTCCGGCAAAATACAAAGCGGAAAGAATCGTGCCTATAGTAGTCTCTATGAGCCCACCTGTAGTACCCGGTGATATTATCCATGCTATTATGAAGGAAATCATAACACCCCATCTCCAGTTTTGTAACCACGTCTGAGGTTTCACTAAACCTAACTTTGTCATTCCAGCCATCACTAACGGTAACTCAAATGCCATACCAGTAGCGGTCATGAGTAGTAAAATCGTTGAGACTATCGACTTAAAGCTAAGTGTTGGGTCAATATTTAACGCTATATCATACCTGTAGACGAAGAGGAACATAAAGGGGATAATTATAAAATACGCAAATGCAGAACCTGCCGCAAAAAGGAGAACGGCAGGAACTATAGTCATCCTTATGAATTTTTTCTCGTGCTCGTATAAGCCTGGAGCTACAAAAGCCCAAAACTCCCTAGCAATAAACGGGGAGGCTGAAAATAAAGCTAGATAAGCCGCTACTGATAGTCCAGAAAAAATAGGATCCAAGGTATTTATAGTTATTGGTTTTAGCCCGACAGGTAATTCCCTATCTATAAAATCCCTAACAAAAACCACTGCTATACTATTATATAGTGAGGGATAAAGAATCGGAACTGTAAAAGAACCTATTTGTATGAATGCAATTCCAAACATAAAGTATAGTATGAAGAAAAAAGCCAAAATCATAACCACTCTTTTA
>NZ_JBBHKR010000053.1:0-2890 GCF_037389425.1 Stygiolobus sp. CP850M | reverse complement strand
AATTACCAGAGCTGAGTACTCTTCGGGCTTTACCTCTTTAAACGAGATATCCGCTACTACAGTATAACCGTGTTTACCGACTATCTTTCCTCCCTTTTCTTTACCCGCAATAACCGGAGTAAAGCCTTCTTCTATAACTCTATAAAACGGGTATAACAGTTCAATATCCTCATATTCATCTCCTACTATAAAGAGTACTTTCATAGTGTGATAATTTGTGGCAATATAAACTAATAACATTAATTAGTTGTTAGTCTAATCAAACCGTTATAAGTCCCCACCTTATCCCTCTCAAAGGCTTTATATTATTTTAATCTACCTTTAAAGTAAATGGTGGAGATATGCCTCTACGGTACCGTCTACAACGGTAGACCCAAAATCACCTCCTTCAACTCCCTCCCGGAGAGTTCGGAAAATGCCACTCCACCTGGAGGATACTACAGATCGTCCAGACCATAGCCCTCAACTACAACCTTTCGACCTGTTATCTCATCCTTGTAATAATATTACAAGAATCCTTATTTCTTCGTGATATGATCAAATATATTCAGTAATTCCTTCATTGAATAAGTCTAAACCGAGAGATATATTACAATTTGCGAAGGAGCCCTGAATCACCCGCTATAGCAGAGAATTTTAATTTATTAAGAAATCATAACTCTCACATATGAAGCTAGGAATAGTTTACAATAATTTCTTATCGCCTAAATTTGCCGGTGGAGGGGCAGAACACGCATACGAAGTAGTTAAGAGATTAACTAAATATTTTAATATAGTTTATTATCCTTCAAGTCCAGTATTTATTTGGAATAAAGAAGTTTTGATGGAAAAAGCTAAAGAAATTGAAAGAGAAGGAATAAAAATTGTACCAGAATTTTACTCAATTCTAGAGGAGCAAAATAAATTTAGAGTTACTGGAATTAAAAGATTCTTGCTTTCAGATAAAATAGCAAAGGAAGTATCTAAAAGATACGCTGTTGATGTAGATTTCCTATATGAGCCCGATCATACATCATTCGATATATTTTATTTAGGCAAGTCAACTAAATTCGGATTGACTCTACATGAACCGTTATTTTATAACGATTCCATAAAATACTTAAAAAGATTAGTAAAATTTTATAAATTCAATCCATATACTGGAAAAGGATTTTACACTAGATTCCTACATAATGAATTATATTCTAAACCCAAATATAAGAAGACGCTCAAGAAATATAAGCCAAGTTTTGTAGCAGCAGTTAGCAAAGGATCTTTAGAAGCAAGTGGAATTACAGGAGAAGTACTTTTTCCTGGTAATGCTTTTGATCCTGAGCTTCTTAAATATAGAAATAGAGGAAAAGAAGACTATATAGTTTTTTGGAGCAGATTAAATCAAGATAAAGGAATTCATGAAATTCCAGACATATTAAAAAGAATTCAAGCGAAACTATCTAAAAGAGTTAAACTAGTTCTTATGGGAAGATTTTTTGATAAATATAATGAGAAACTATTTTGGAAAAAAGTCAAAAAATATGGATTAAATGTTGAATATCTAGGCTTTGTACCAAGGGAAAAGCTGTATGATGTAGTTTCTAGAGCTAAACTTTCTATTTATCCCACGCATGTAGATGGATTTTCTTTAGTAGTATTAGAGGCTCTAGCGTTAGGTACCCCAGTAGTTGCGTATGGAATACCTGCAATAAGAAGTGTATACTGTGGACTAAAGGCAGTTAAAATAGTTGAAGAGTTTGACCAGGGAGACATGAGTAGAAAAGCATATGAAATTCTTTCTTCAAACGAAAAAGAGATGGATGAAATAATTAACGAACCTAAACTTTTAGATTTTCTTAAATTGCATTCTAGTTGGGATAATGTAGCAAATAGTGTTAAAGAAATAATTCTTAAATATGCTAAAAATTGAATTATAATAAGTCTATTAAGCTCTCTTATATATAGCTCGCTTTAGAAGGGAATAGCCTAACCCATATCGGTAGACCCAAAATCATATTAGAAAAAATATTTCTGATAGGATAATATCTAATCCGTGAAAGATAAAGAAATTTATAAGAGTATAAAGAATTGAAGAAAGGGTTTAAGGTGAGGGAGATAGAGTATTACCACGTGACATAGGAAGATGGTAACACCAATTCTCCCTCACCAAACATTCAACAAATAGGATATAAATTACTTTCCATGCTTTAAGGGAAAGGAGAAGAGGTAGCAAAAACCCTCATCTCCGCGTGTTTACGATTCAGTAGAGAACAAGTCCAGAGCATATGACGTATCCCCACAGACCGTGAGGAACTACGTAGAGAAACAAGGAATGGAAGTAATCGATTGGAAAATGCTAGGAAAATACCCTTAGAAGTACTAAAGGGGGTAAAGGAGATAGATCTTTCAATAGACTGGACAACAAAGACGTGGTATGGGAAACCGGTGAAAGGACTCGGAAGTTCAGAGAAGGGAAACTCTTGGAACTACGCAACAACCAAGTATAAGGGGAGAGTACTTTTACTTGCCTTCATTCAACAAGTTAACACTATGACTAAGGAAGAGATAGTGATCCTTGTGGAGCAAGTTGTTGCAATGGGATTCAAGATAAGGTTGATAACTCTTGACGCTGGTCTCTACACTGTCGACGTGCTCAACTTCATTTCACAGTTTAAGTACATAATTGCTGTCCCAGTTGGGGATGTTAAGGATGAGGAGTTTGACGGGGATTATAAGACTAATAGTAAGTAGGAGGGATGAGCAGGTCAAGTTCAGACTTCTCGTGTACAGCAAGGAGAAGGTTAGGAGAAAGGAGAAGAGTGTTGTTTATTTTGCTAGGGCTACCTCGAGATACCAAAGAGGGAAGTGTTGGATTTGTACAATAAGGTAAGGGGTCCCATAGAGACCTCTTATAGGA
>NZ_JBBHKR010000052.1:0-81639 GCF_037389425.1 Stygiolobus sp. CP850M | reverse complement strand
TATAAAGAGGGCTATAAACTCCATATGAAATATGAAGGGCGAAAGGATAATGAAATTAAGCCCTACATCTTTTAGGTTTATCACTCCTAGCTAAAAATATCGTGAAATTATTCATAGGTCAGGCGTTTATTGTTGCTGGGATTACAATGCTCTCCCTTCTTTACCCTATCTCTCTATATAACGAGACACATTCAACAGCTTTACTCGGTCTTAGTATTACACTGAATAACTTAGCTGTTGCAACAGGTTCCTATGTATGGGGACTTCTTTTAGACAAGAGTAAGGAGAGATACTTTTACACTATATTACTTCCACTAAGTGGTTTGTTGATTTCATTTATAATATTTAGGACACCATTCGGCCTCCTAGGCTACTCTTTAGTAGGGTTTATCTCGGCACTTGATTCTCCTTTATACTCAATTATTCTCTTAGAGCAACTAACGCCTGAAATGATTGTTGTAGGCAATTCTAGACTTTCCCAACTATCATTAGCTGGAAATATAGCAGGTAGTATTCTTGGTGCGGTTTTACCTCATTTCGAAATTCCCTTAGTCTTATTTGCACTTGGTACCGCGATAAATGCGGTAGTCATCCCGCGTTATAAGGGTGAAATAAGGGAGGATAAAAACGAGAGAATAAGAGAGTTTAAGATACTGCTAAAGCCCTTAATATCATTCTCCATGTTCAATCTTTCTGCTGAGATTTTCTACGTTATGTTCATTCCTCTCCTTACGATCTATAAAGTACCTTCTTGGACTTACTTTCTCTCATATACTGCATTGTACATTGTGGACGAGTACGTTTATTACAGATCACCTCAGATGGTAAAGGATAACGAGTTGTATTATGCTTTCTCAGTGATATCATTAAGGTCATCGATAGTTCTAGTGCTGGGATTCTTAGTGTTTTTCTCTATAAACTTATCCTACGGGATAATGCCAGTGTTTCTAGTATTTGGTTCTAGCTACCCTCTTTACAGTACAGCTTTCTTCTCACTTATGTTCAAGAACTTAAGTAAAAACAGAGGTGCTATAATAGGATTGTTTAACGCAGGGGAAAACTTAGCTAGTGCTGCTGGTAGTATACTTTCAGCCATCGTAAACCCTCATTCTATTTCACAAGCATATTTCATATCTTTCTTCGGTTTTGTAATATCTTTCTTTATGTTTTATGATTACGTCAGTAGTGTGAAAGTAGCTTCTTCCGCCTGAGTAAAGCCTCTTCGAAGATCCTTTTTTCCTTATCGTTTTGTGGCGTATGGGGTTTCAGCTTTACCGGTTTTCCAGAGTTGTCTATCCTGACGTAGTTAAAGTAGGCGGTAGTTACGTGTTCTTTACTCATGTTTTCGGGGTCCACCCTAATCACGTTTATAGTAGTCTCGAGGGAGGTGTTTCCCACGTAACTAATCCCAGCCCTCATTTCCAGAATGTCTCCCAATCTGACTGGAGTGTAAAAACTCATACTATTAGCAGAAACAGTGACTACTGTATCACCCTTTCCATACCCCTCATAACCTATGTAGTTTAGACCTAAGGCTCCGCCCAAGTCGTCCATTACTTTAAGCATCTTTCCGGCGGATATTATCTTACCGTTATAAGTCATATCCGGGGTCACGTAGATTGTTGATACAAGTCTATAAGTCAGTCCCTCTGTTGGGTCGCTCACGTTATACCTTGAAGACGTGTCAACTTTTCTGTTTTTCCTTCTCTCCAATGCAATTTCGTACTTTTTCTTCTCTTCCTCATTATCAGGTTGTATTTTCTTATCAACAACTGTTGGTCTGAGTAGGTCGTCCACTTTAACGTAAACTCCAGTAGCTTCCACTAACGTTTCGTCCCCCTTTACCGCTCTCATACTTACTTCCATTGATGTATTCCCTACATAATCCGTTTCAGCTTCAACTGTTATTATGTCGCCTAAGAGGATAGGTTTCTTAAAGATGACATCGTCGAGAGAAGCCAGTACGGCTAATCCTTTAGCTACTTTCATCGCCGATAACATCCCTATGTCGACGAGAAAGTTCAGCATATCACCCCCGTGTAATCTGCCCATGTAATTTGTGTTTTCGTAATGAATGACTTTAATAGCCGTTACTTTGGTGTCAGAGATTTTTAAAAACTGCATCTGTTATCTCATCTACTACTTTCAAATACTTCTTATCAATTTTACTGTAATCTAACACATAGTCTCTTAGCTGATCTAGTATGTTCCTCCAATTATTCTTTATATTTTTAGCAACATCATCAGGTAAGCTCTCCAGTTCAACTCTCTTTTCAGATGCTGAGAAGAAGGGTAGATACTCGTCTTCGGATAAGCTTATTATAGCAAGCCCTTTTCTATCTAAGATATACTCGTGAGTCCCTTTTCTGGCCAAAGAAATCCCGATATCGTCCGTTGGTGGTATTAATTTCATCAGAGTTTTAAGGAATTCTATAACAGATTCTTTGTCTCCTTTAGTTTTCATTTTCTTTATGACTAATTCCAGCTCTCCCATCTCACGTCGCCTTTGACAAGTCGTAATGCCCAAGTGGTGGTGGAACTGGGACTTTTATCTTCACCTTTCCCTCCCTAAGCCAAGGGGAGATTAAATAGGCTACCCCGTTTTTCTCCCAGCTAAGAGTCTTAGCTTCACTTCTTGATAATCCCATTGCCTCAGCTACTTCAGCTTTTATCCTGAATATAACTTTTGTGTTTGCCAATTGGACAATAATATCAGATAAATCCGCAGGATTATGTGTTGAAAATATAAACCCTATCTTTCTCCTCCTCCCTAGTCTCATCATCATTGCTATTTTTCCTGCTACCCTCCTGACGTAGTTTGAGTCTTCTTCTCCTCCCTTTACGGAAGGGAAGAACTTATGAGCCTCATCAATGATGAGTATTATTCTATCCTTCAAGAGTCCGCTCTTCATTTGTTTTTCTCTAACATCAAATATCTTGTCGAGCATGTAGTAAGTAAGAATTTTCTGTGAGAAATCGTCTATTTCGCTATTATACAAATCAAATACTAGAATTTTCTTACTATTGTTTAGGAGGATGTTCGATAAGGGCACCCTCTCAGCACCTACATCGAAAAGGCCAGTCTCCTTAAGTAAGTAAAGCCCCCTCAAGATGTTTTCCTTCGTGCTCTTATGAATGCTTATATGTTCAAGATCCTCTTTTTCGAAACCTTCAATGAGGTCTGAGAGCGATTCGTACTTTCTTCCTTCCCTCTTCATCAAGATCTTAAGGAACTGCGTTGCTTGCTCTGAGAAGTATGGATTAAGCCTAGGTAGTATACGCCTAGCTTCCTTAAACCTGAAGTAAAAAGGATAGATCTCGGTCTCAGCTTTCCACTCGCTATTTGATATTACTATTCTCCCCTTATCTACAGAAACGTAGAACGTATATCCTTTTCTCTCTAAGTATCTCACTATGGGTTCCACATATAACTTATAGTAGGCCGTGGTGATAGATAAGAGGTCTTTTTTACCGTTAGTGTATTTTTTCAACCACCTTTTTGTTATAGGGTAAATTATCCCGAGGTCTATACCAGTCATTCGTGAGTAGAGTGACTCGAACATGCTCACGCTCTGTTTCACAGTCTTATTTGTTCTATCTGGAGGAAGAAAAATGTGGTAATAATCACCGGTAGCATCGAATATTAACGCTCTAGTATCATCGGCAGCCTTGTAAATCCCGGCTATTAAGTCCTTAACAAATGAGGTTTTCCCAGCTCCGGTAGTTCCCAAAAGTAGCATGTGATAATTTAGATCGTCTAAGCTTATTGCTACTTTGACTTGACTAGACGGGTTATCTAAGTAGCCGAGTTTCAATAGACCTCTGTTAGTGTCCAGAGATCTTTCTATTATTTCTGGTTGAGGGATTATGACGGGGGATTGAGGTTCTATTACTATGTCTGCAGCCTCAGGTTCTGTAGATTCTAATACGTTTACCTTGGTTAACATTTCGCACTTTACAACTACGTTTGAGATCAGTGAGCCAGGCTCTTCTTCACCAGTATCATTCGACGAGATTATTGGAGATTCTGAAAAAAGCAGGGACGAAACATCGCTCCTCTCATAACCAACGACCCTAAGTAATACGAAATACAAGGACTTAATGTCAACAGCACCTAATAACACCCCCATTTTGCCGAGGAATGGGTATTTATAATAAGTCGGGGCGTCTATTATTACATTAGTAATGTAATTCTCTTCATCAACTTTATTCGGGATACTTCTCGCTACTCTTCCGACTATGACTCCTAGGGTTATAGCTAGGGCTTTAGCCTTTTCTATCTTGTCTTTGATAGTGTTGGAAATGTCCTCAGACAACGTTTAGCACCTCGAACTTTCCTCTGAAGCTCTCTTGTAGTCCTATGCGTTCAAGTGAGAATGCTATGTAACGTAATATTCCCGAAGAAAGTTCTTTTGCTGTTTTGTCGGCTAATGCTAAGACGATGGGTATACCGTCTAGTGTAAATTTTAGTGACGAGATTCCCTCTACCGCATCTCTAGTGAATGACTCAATTCTCAAAAAAGAGAACTTAGGAACGTATTTGTGTATCGGGTAAATTAAATAATTTACGTATATTTTAACTCCTTCAGTTACCTCCTTAATTAGAGGACCTACACTTAATGTAGGATAGGGAGGAGTGTAGTTAAACCTTACAAGTTGAAATAAGAAAGCCTCATCTGAGATGAACCCTCTAGGATCAACCTTATATTTCACTGATATTTCCTTGGATTTGGAGGACAAGGATTTAACCAACAAGTCGGATTTATCGAGCCTCTTCACTACTCCTATGTAGTTTTGATCTAAGACTTTAACACGTTCTTTTATAATATTATTTCTAACTTTTTCCGGTAGGAACGTATAAGAGGGAAAAAGAGGTCCATCTACGATAATTAATCCTTCGTTTTTCAACTTCTTCAAAGCTTCGGTTTCAAGGATCGCTCTCAACTCTGTTTCTACTCTCTCTGGCTCAGTTGTTGACTGAAAGGGTGTTCCGTCAAGGGAGACGGTAGTTACGTATTTTGATGAATATAAATATGCGTTTATACCCTTGGAGAAAGAAGAAGACGCAAGGGCTATAAAAGGCTTGTTTAAATCGAGGTTACTTATTCCGAAGAGTCCAGGGTAAGCGCCGTATAAGGGTTTGGATAATGAAGAAACCCCGAGTGTTACTATGCTGATTATTCCTCCGGCGGAAGTTAAACTCCTGCTACTGCTGTCAACAGCAAAGACTTCTCCGTTTAATTTCCTAGGTGTTATCTCTGTCAGGATATCATTAGAAGCTAAAGTAGCTGGGCCCTCAACTAAGGAGGGGTTTACGCTATATACATTAAAGTACTCCCTAATGTATTTTTGTATTACCTCGTCAAGTATTACAGTAAGTTCATAAGTATTACTCATGCTTTGATTAACTTAATTGACGAAATATTTAAATATGGCGTATTACCCATGGGTATTACCTCTTCTCAATCTTTCATTATCTTCCTTATTGCTACGATGACTGGATCCCATACTCTTGATATTGCCGGTAGGTAACCCATTTCTATGAAGAACGTATCTTCGATGGTAAACCCTTTCATGATTGCAGCTGCCATCATGTCGATCCTCCCTAGTACTTCTTCTTCACCCACGATTTGAGCCCCTAGAATCCTCTTAGTTTCCTCGTCGGCTATGACTTTCACATGAATGTCTTTTGCACCGGGATAATACCTAGCTCTTGTCTTTCCGGTTATTGTAGCAGAAACTGGGTGAAACCCGTACTTTTTAGCTTCTTCTTCCTGAAGTCCTACCCTACCTATGTAATACTCCTTGTACTTCGTAATTTGTGTGTTAACGACACCGGGAAATTTCATCGGCTCCCCCCCAATATTACTACCAGCTACGTAACCCATCTTGTTCGCAACCGGAGCAAAAGGAACCCAGTGAGGCTTTCCCGTTACTATGTTAACGCTTTCTGTGTTATCACCTGCTGAGTAAACTTCTCTATAATTCGTTCTCATGTACTCGTCTACTTTTATTGCCCCTGTTGTTCCAAGTTGGATTTTGTCTTTTACCAGATCTACGTTAGGTTCTACTCCTATTGCTATGATAGTACCGTCCACCTCGTATTTTCCCTTATCTGTAATAATCAATCTTCCGCCTTGTTTGATCTCAGTAACTCCCTCTCCAAGTCTCAACTCAACGTCCCTTGAAATTCTTTCCGTGATAAGTTTTCCTAACTCTTGGTCTAGACTCTTATTTAACAAATACTCGCCACGATGTATGAGGAGTATTTTTTTACCCCTCTGTGTTAAAGCCTCTGCAGCTTCGACACCCAATATTCCTCCCCCTATTATTGCGATAGTGTTAAGAGACCACAGCTTTTGCCTTAAGCTCACAGCTTCGGCCGGGTGGTGAATATAGAACACTCTGTCGTTCCCTTCACTCGGCAGCCTTTTCGGTTTAGACCCAGTGCTTATAACTAAATAATCGTATTCACTTTTCATTTTACCGTCTTTCCCTTCGGCATACACGACTCTGGAACTCAGGTCTATCTCTGTCACTCTTGTATTGATTCTCACGTTGATTTTCCTGTTTTCAATAAAGAACTGGGGGGTGTACGTCATAAACAAGTTTTCGTCATCAAATAATCCTTCAACGAAATAAGGAATTCCGCAAGGGGCATGGCTTACCATTTTCGTAGCTTCGAAGACCTCTATCTCTATTTGTGGCTTTAATCTTCTAGCCCTACTTGAAGCACTCATCCCAGCTGCTCCGCCACCTATTACGACTAATTTCTCCATATTATCTATTAGATGAAGAAAGACCTTTTTATACTGTATCTTGTAATATCATTTATGGAGAAAGCTCTACTCTTCGATAATTTGATTAAGAAGTTAGATGAATTAAGTGCAACATCCTTGTCGTTTAACGAGAACGAGGTAGTTAAATTCCTAAAGGCTGAAACGAAGAAACAAAGGGACTTGCTAAAGAAGTTTGAGGATTCTATATCTTCGCAGAAATGGGACGAAGCCCTTGCTAGTTTTATACTTTTAACCCAAAGGATCAACATAATATTTATTTACATATTTCAGCCGGCTAACATCTCGTTATTAACAACGGAGAGTAAAGTATCCCCCTACATAGAAGAGTATATTTCATTAGCTTCCTTAGTAATATCCTCAGGAGTTTTAGAACTGAGACCAAATCTTAAGAAGATAGGAGTCGAAAGTATAAATGCCTCTATAACAGCAAACCCACCATCAATAAGTCTTAGTATGGTGGTAAAAAGTGAATAACTTTTATGAAAGATGGGCTGACTTTTTCTCCGATGCACTAAACAGTCAAGTTCCTGAATTAGGAAACTCCGAAAAGTTAGCCTATTTCGGTATAGGAGGAAGCGGAATACCTGGAGAAGTACTGAAACTTCTTCCCTTACCTGTCCCTTACGAGGTATTTAGGGGATATAAGGTAAAAGTAGATGAGAAGACTACAGTCTTTGTTGTGAGTTATTCCGGAAATACTACGGAGACGCTCGTTGCATTGAAGGAGGCAGAAAGACAAGGAGTAAGAAAGTTAGTGATTATAACTAGCGGAGGAAAAATGTTAGAATATGCGAAAGCAAAAGGATATCCTTTTTTAATCCTTCCTGGAGGTCTTCAGACCAGGTACGTATTCCCTTACATTTTCACTTATCTTATTAAACTAATAAACAACACTTTAGGTGTGGGGTATAAAGAAAGGGAGCTTTTAGAGGGAGTTACGGAGAGTCAAGCCAAGGTAAAAGAGATTGCAACTGGCCTTGCTTCAAAAATTAAGGGTAAGATCCCAGTGTTTTACGCTTCTGATTTACTACCGATAGCTGAAAGGTTTAAGCAAGAGGTAAATGAGAACGCGAAATATCCAGCTTTCTTCTCTCAACTACCCGAAGCGAACCATAATGAAATAGAACTTTATTCTGAGAACTATCCATTTCAGTTTCAGCCAGTAGTTTTCCCTTCAGATATAATTGACGAGAAGACGGCTGAGCTAATCAATGCAATTATTATAAGACCACTTTATTCTTCACCTTTAAAAATTATCTCAAGTATGTTTCTATTAGCTGGTTTTACATCAGTGAAATTGGCAGAACTTATGGGATTAAAGCCAGAGGAGTTAAGGTTAATTCCTAAAATAAGGGAGATAACATATAAGGCATTTGAAAGGGAGTTATCATGATTAAGATTTTCAACACTATGGGAAAAAAACTAGAGGAACTTCAAACAGTAGAACCGAATACAGTTAAGATGTACGTATGTGGTCCCACAGTTTATGACTACGTTCATATAGGTCACGGTAGGACTTTTGTAGCTTTCGATGCGATGGTAAGATACTTAAAGCTAAGGGGGTATAACGTAATAAGAGTCCAAAACATAACTGACATTGACGATAAGATAATTAAGAGAGCTCAAGACACGGGTAAAGATTGGACTGAAATAGTAGACTTTTACCTAAAGGACTATATTGACGCTATGAGTCAGCTTAAAGTAGAAATAGATCAACATCCTAGGGTTTCAACTCATATTAAGGAGATAATCGAGTTCATCCAAGGGCTTATTGATAAGGGTCATGCATACGTAGCTCCCAGTGGTAGCGTGTATTTCGATGTTGATACTTTTCCCAGTTACGGTCTTTTATCGGGGACGAAAAAGGAGGAGTGGAATCAGGGAGAAGAATTCGTGAAAGAGAAGAGACACCCGTACGACTTCGCTTTGTGGAAAGCTTGGAAACCCGGTGAGCCTTATTGGGAGTCTCCATGGGGGAAGGGTAGACCGGGATGGCACATAGAGTGCTCTACAATGTCTACGAGGTATTTGGGAGAGCAGTTTGATATTCACGGTGGTGGGGTAGATCTAGTTTTCCCCCACCATGAAAACGAGAGGGCACAATCTGAAGCATTATTGGGCAAAACATGGGTAAAGTATTGGGTTCATGTATCCTACCTCACCATCAATAAGGAGAAGATGAGTAAGTCTTTAAAGAACATTATTCCCTTGAACGAGGCAATCAAGAAATGGGGAACTAATACTCTCAGGTATTGGTTTTTGACAGCCAAGTATAGGAATACAATAGATTTTAGTGAGGACTCACTTTCCCAAGCATCCACATCCCTGAGGAGGTTAAAAGACGCAATGAGTGTATTAAGGGGGATCATAAAGGATGGACCAAAGTATTACTCCAATGACGAGCAAGTTAAAACCCAGAGAAAAATCATCAGCCTTATACAAAAGTTCCACGAAGCTCTTAGCGAAGACTTTGATACTGCAACAGCACTATCTTATATCCATGAAATAGCTACCATAGTGTTTAACGAGTTACAAACCTCAGAAGATTTCATGGGGGCTATGTTGGCCTTAGACGCGTTTAGGCAGTTTAACTATGTTTATGGTGTTATGGATGAAGAGTTTAATCTAGCTTACGACAATTTGAACAAGGTTATTGACGCTGTGGTCGAGGTCAGGAATATACTCAGGGCAAAGAAGATGTATGATCTTAGCGACCAGATCAGAGATGTATTAGGTAAAGCTGGGATAAAATTATTGGATTCGAAAGATAAGACCACGTGGAGGTTCGAATAAAAAGAATTTAAAGTTGCTACGTCATTACCTTATTATCTAAATCATTCCTCTTACCTTCATAGCATTTACTACTCTTTCAACAGCTAAGGCCATTGCAGCCATTCTGAGGTCTTGGTCTCCGAGTTTGTCATACATGCCATAAACACTGTTAAACGCCTTTTCCATTCTAGATACTATGAGTCTTTTAGCCTCTTCTTCTTCCATAATTTCTCCCATCTTGTTGTTTGCCCATTCCACGTAACTACCTACTACTCCTCCTGCGTTAGCTAAAATATCGGGGACTACTGGTATTCCTCTGTTTTTCATAACTAGATCCGCATCAGCTGTCAGAGGTCCGTTAGCACCTTCAACTATCATTTTAGCCTTTATTTTATCAGCATTGAATTTATGAATTACGTTTTCCAGTGCAGCAGGTATTAGGATGTCACACTCTGAAGTAAGAAGCTCATCGTTTGTTACCTTTTTCCCAGTAGGATAGTTGATTACAGAGCCAGTCTTCTCCTTGGTTTCTATGATTTTATTAATATCAATTCCGTTAGGGTCTATTACCCCTCCCTTAGAGTCACTTACTCCTATAATTTTAGCTCCCATGTCTTGCAGGAATTTAGCAGTAAAACTACCGACATTTCCGAATCCTTGTATTATTACTCTTGCACCTTCTATACCACCTATAAACTTTGATGCAGCTTCTTTAGCCACGGTTGCTACACCTAATCCAGTACTGTAGTTTCTGGTCGCCAGTCCTCCTAACTCCACGGGCTTACCAGTAAAGGTAGCATAGTCAGCTTTTCCGGTTATTTTTATGTATTCATCTATGAACCACGCCATTGTTTGAGGATTTGTATTAACATCCGGGGCTGGAATATCTATGTCACTACCGATATATTTATATAATGTATCAATATATCTTCTAGATAACATTTCCAATTCTTCTAATGAAAGTTTACCTGGATCGACCCTTATTCCTCCTTTTCCTCCACCATAAGGTAATAAGAGAAGGGAGTTCTTCCATGTCATCATCATCGATAATGCGATAACTTCATCCTGAGTCACGTTAGGATGGTATCTGATTCCTCCTTTATATGGACCTAACGCACTATTGTGCTGGGATCTCCAACCTATAAAAGTCTTAACTTTGCCGTCCTTTCCCTTGATCTCTATCTTGACTTGAATAACCCTCTCTGGTTGAGATAATGTTTCTAAAACATCTTGTGGAAGTCCTAAAATTTCGCCTACTCTATATAGCTTTTTTACTTGTTGGTCATAAAGGTTAGAAGTAAGAGTGGTTTGAACAGCTTCTGTCATAACACTTCATGATTCTTTCTCTATTAGAAAATTTATTTTTTTGCAATAGAGGCATATAAGCTTATGATTATTAATGTAAAACATAAATGATAAATCATTTGGTTTTAAAAAAGATTAATACTTTATCTTTGTCTTAACACAACTATTAACGCTGAAATAACTACCGATATAATCACGGTGATTAGTATAGCGGTTGGCAGGTTTACAGGCTCATACGGTAATGTAGTATATAAGGGCTTGGTTAGAGTGGGATATTGAGAATCTAAACTTACGTATTGATTCGATACTAAACTGAACATTACTGTAATGTTCTTGAGACCTACGGAGTATACGCTTTGTTGTAATAACGTTCCGTCGCTAGAGAAGTAGACGTAAAGTATTACTGATCCTTGCGGAACTGAAGAATTTTGATAATATTTATACAGATAGGCTTTTACGTCTGTACCATTAACGGTTTTGATATAAGTAGTGTTTATAAGCGTTAAGTTCACTCCCTTCCATATTATTGTACTATTACCTACATTATTTACGAAAGTCAGTTGCTCCTTATAGTATGGTGCAAAAACGGCGACGAAGTTAATTGGCTGAGGTATGTTTCCTAAGTTGGCCGGAACTACCAAACTTCCTTGCTGAGGATATAGTAAGTAGTTTATCTGGACTAAGTAGTCACCAACTTGATAGGGATAATATACCTCTAAATAGTATTCAGGCGTTAAGCTGTCAGTTTCAAAGTTGTTAATGTATTGAATATAAAGGTAAGGTTTCCCGATTCCTTCTAGAGAAGGAGCATTAAACGTTATATTAACGGGATTAGAGTAGGACACTAGCCACATTGTGATTTGCGAACCGTTTTCACTTGAATAACTTGTATTCGCAATAAGACCGTTTTTCAAAATTACGTAATATTGTGAATAAGTCTGGTTGAAATATACTATATACGCTGACGCTGTCACATTCTTATTCATTATAGTAACGTTTTTGGGCCCCACATACTGGAGATCCCATCTCCCTTCAGTGGTGTTGAGTCCGTATGTGTTGTTAAATTCTAAGAAAGGTGGAATGAAAGGGTAATGAAGGGAGAACAATTCGCTAAATATATTAACGCTAAAGCTACCTGAACCACCAATCACATAGCTCATATTTTTAGTGAAATTGCCGCTCACACTTACAGATAAAGTAGTATTCTCTATTGACGTGACTTCGTAATTAACACTAAAAATTGTAGTAACATTGGTTTTGTTCAGAGTCTTTTGAGCTACTACATGATAAGTCAAGTCTTTATATATTGTTAATGAAGGAATTTGGACTGTTTGGTAAGGTTCAGCTGTAGTAGCATTGCTTATGATAGCTATGGGGGCAAGAAGAATTAACGCGAGTAGAAGTACTAAATAACCTTTCATCACATTACACGAGTATACAGTATATATTAACTTTTATCCAAGGTAGAATTTTTAATCTCTATGAATTTGCCTAAGATAGCTGTCGGATGCGTGATATTTGACTCAGATAGGAAAGTATTACTAGTAAAGAGGAAACACCCTCCTAATCAAGGCTCTTGGGCTGTTCCAGGAGGTAAGGTAAATTTTGGCGAGTTAATTGAGGGAGCGTTGAAAAGAGAGATGAGGGAAGAAATATCTGTAGAAGTGAGACCCAAAGAATTGATGGCTATCGTGGAAATTATTAAGGAGGGGTTCCATTATGTGATATTGGACTTCGTTTGCGAAATCACTAACGGTGAGGTAAAGGCTGGTTCTGATGCTGAGGATGCAAGGTTTTTCTCTATAAATGAAATGAAAAAAATTTCTATAAGTCCAACTACATTAGAAATGATAGAGAAGTATTTAAAGGGGGAGAAGACCCCGTTGTGGATTGTAGAGCGAGAAAAATGAGGATTTTTTATCTTCTACAATTCTCCGTTTATTGTTGTATAGATTACATAGGCGATAGTAACAAGGGCAATTCCTATATTAATGACCCTTTCGAGCTTTTCTGGAACGTAGTGTAATGAGACACCCACAACAAACATTGCGATCGTTGATACTAGTATAAACAATGCTACATAAACAATTCCTATCAGAAGTGTAGTCTCTGAAGCTAATACAGCCACAACTACCTTTGAAGGAGTTATTGCAAATGCTCCCTGCAGGACTCCCGAACCTTTGGGTGATATTTCAAATTCCTTTCCTATGAGCTCTCCGTATATTAGGACAATTGCAAAGATAATAGCTATTATATCACCGGCTAGTATTCCGTAAAACTGGAAATGATTAAAAAGTAAGATTAACGGTATGGCAATTATTGCGAAACCAACACCGTGAGAAGCACCAAAAGCTAGATAATCCTTAGTACTGTTCATCATCCTCATGGTAACTATGTGGTCAGGCTCTAATGAGTGAGTTACAGCGAGAGTTATGACCAAACCCATAATGAGAAAGCTTAGAGGCATTTTTCTTAGCCTAAGAACCCCATATAGTTCAAATTATTTAAGAATTGGTGAGACAAATTCCCCTTTCTAGTAAGAAACGAGATGTTATAAGTACGTTTCCTAAATGTTTATTATCTATATTAGATATAATAATTACAATGAGCTATCCTCCTCCTTCAGGCTATCCCCCTTACGGTTCGGGCGGTTATCCGCCTACTGGGTACCCATCTAGTTATCCTCAACCTTCTGGCTATCCATACGGTGGAAATCCTCAATCCAATGCTATGTTCAATATGATGATGTGCATGCAGCCCATAGGGTTAGGCGGTAAGCAACAGATGATACCTATACAGAGACCTATTGATTTACAACCGGTTGTTCAACAAGTTATAATGTACTTAATGGGGCAGGGTTTTCAAGTTTTTCCAATGGTAGGGCAGTATATGGCTGTCATTCAAGCACAACACTCTAGCTTCTTAGGGATGATCACTGACTCGAATAAAGCATATACAATTAGAATTTGCGAAGGTCCTAACATGATTATGGTAGAAACGGGTATGACTAACCTATTGCAAGATTTAATACCTTTAATAGGAAGTGCGGGAGTCGCAACAGTTTCGGACACGGATTTGCATAACTCTCTACTGACTTTAGTTGGTGGTGGGCTTACAGCTGTAGACGCCTACAATTTAATAAAGGACTTCATGCAAGAAGACCAGATTATGAATACTATTATGATGGCTATAATGATGGCTCAGTCTTCAGCACCCCCTCAGCCCCCTTATCAACAACCTCCTTATCAACAAAATCCTCAGCCTTATCCTCAGCAACCACCACAACCTCCTTATCAACAAAATCCTCCCAAACCAACTCAATCTCCTATATCTCAGCAATCCGTAAGCACGTCCGCGATGAACCAACCATCAAGCACCTCATCATCAGTGACTCAACCTTCTACGTCAGCCTCACAAGTCCAGCTACAAAAAGTAGTTACAAAGTGTTGGAAATGTGGTGCTGAAGTAGATTCTAACGCGAAGTTCTGTCCTAACTGTGGTGCATCGTTGACTCCAATAAAATGTCCTAAATGTGGTTACGTAAATTCACCTGGAGCTAAATTCTGTAGTAACTGTGGCTCTCCCTTACAGTAGTAACGACAGAATTTTCACATCTCCTTTTTAAGAGTAAGTAAATCCATCAGTGATACTGTCTCACCGATAACTATGACAGCAGGTGACTTTACTCCTTCCCTTTTTATAATTTCTGGTAGCTCATTTAATGTACCAGTAAAAACTCTTTGCTGTTTAGTTGTGCCCTTTTCAATTACAGCTACTTTCTCTTTACCGCTTCTGACCTTCATTAACACTTTAGTTAACTCGTCTATTACGTGAATACCCATAAGTATAATTATGGTCCCTTTTCTTGGTATATATTCCTCTGAAATTAATCCGCCGTCTTTTGTCGTCCCCGTAATTACCGTGAAACCTGAAGAACTTTCCACTAGTCTGCTGGTGACTGGGATCCTTGCATATGTAGGAACAGCTATCGCGCTTGTTACTCCAGGTACTATCTCACACTTTATTCCGTGCCTTAAGACATAGATACATTCCTCCTCTCCTCGTCCAAAGACAAATGGATCTCCGCCTTTCAACCTCACGACTTTTTTTCCCTCTTTAGCTTTTCGAACCAACAGCTCGTTTATATAATCTTGAAGTTTTGCGTCTCCTAACTCTTTCCCGACGTATATTAATTCCGCGTTCAGACCTTCTAATAACTCTTGTGGAACTAATCTATCGTATATTATTACATCAGCAATCTTTAAGATTTTCAATGCTTTGACCGTAATTAATTCAGGGTCTCCAGGTCCTGCACCGACTATGTAAACTATGCCGTTCATATTGCGTTTACTCTTTTAATGATATAAAAGCCGAATATTGCACCTTCAGGGAACTTTACGCCGTAAACCATTAGTAGGACGTAATTCACTACTTCCAGTTGAGGGATTCCGAATAATTGCGATGCTACATAAATTACAAAGAAATATAAAATGTCTCCTACAAAACCTAAGGAATAAAGTATAACCTTTTCTATAAATTTAAAAGACGAGATTACATATCCGATAAGGAAACCTCCTATTGCCATGCTCGTAAAAGAGAGAATGTAAAGAAGTTGAATCGTTTCCTCCAATACGAACAGCGTGGGTGTTAACCAAGGGATAATCATTAATATACCTATAATTATCCCCAATAGAGCGTATTTCCTCAAGAGAATAGCTGTAACCGGGGCTCTATCACCGTTCTCCTCTTCAATTATTTTATCTCTACTAACTGAGTTCAGGACATACCATCCTAATATACCTCCACCTATCACCGGACCTTGATAAGCTAATAATTTCTCAATAGGGTCTCCGATAATGTATATTAACAGCGAGACTATCAGTATCGATATTGAAAGATATTTTGAGAATCTCAAATAATCCATTTCATATCAAAATATATTTTGTCCTCCAACCTAAAATTCATTATTAGGATTTATGGTAGATATACTTTATATATCACTTTATCTCCTTCGTCTTGTTTTGAAAGGATTTTAACTCCCTTATCTTTCATGGCTTCAGCCCACATTTCCACCTGGTCTGCTTGAACGCCTTTAACAGCAATTATCTCTACTTCTTGATTACCACCCTCCGAAAGCCAAAACCTCATTATGGTAAGAGCAGGAGAACTAGAACCACACTTAGTATCGCTTTGCCTTAGGTCTAAAGTCTTTGCCATCTAGTATATCATCTCTGAACTAATATTTAGGATCTTTTTATCATCAATAAAACAAATTCTATTCCAGTTTTCCCTTTTCATCCTTTCAATTATTGCAAGAATGGCAGTAAGTGCGTTACAAAAAGCATCAGTACACTCAGTTAAGTAGACGTAGGTAAAGTCTATGAGTTTTTTGAGTCTTCTTTCTCTTTCACTTCCGCTATTCAAGAGTACTATTTGCCTACCTCTTGTAGAGAATATAGGAGAGTGAAGAAATAGTTCGAATCTCTCGTAGTTTGCATTTTCGCAGAAAATTTCATTTAATTTTAAAGCTGAGAAGTAAGCTATACCGTAGTTTTCTCCTTGACCGACAAAGAATGGTTTTTCCCGTAGTTCAAAACTCTTAGCCTTGATGTAATCTTTAGGTATTTCAATACCGAAAAGTGAGTAAACAGCTGATAAGGCAAGAAGGAAGGATAAGGTACCGGGTAATGTAATATTACTATTATAGGGTATAAGAATGGTCTCAGTAGAGTTTTCTGCGAGGGGCGAAGTAGGGTTAGCTGTGACGGCTATAACTTTTCTACCTTCTTTTCTCTTGATCTTAGCTAACTCAATGTTAGTCTTAGTCCTTCCAGATATCGAGACTATAACGTAAGGTCTATCCGAGTTTATGTGTAGGGCTTCGTATGGGTCCACGGCAATAACTTTCTTACTTGTCTTTCCCTCCAAAGCGAGAGCTACCGCATAGGAGTCTCCGGCTCCTACTATAATTCCAGAGGTAATTTTTTGTTCAACTTCTATAGGGTGGAATTTCTTTACCTCGTCTTCTATTAGCTCAATGTAATTCATCAGTCTTATATTTTACCCTCCAGTATTTAATACCATGAAAACCATAGTAAGGGCTGGGATCGCCTTAGGTGCTGGTAAACCACTCAGAAAAGTTTACGTTGGTTTGCAAGACTCTAAAATAGATGTAGTATCTCATGATGAACTCACTGGTTATGAGGATGCAGAACTCGACATAGGGGGATGGGATAGAATTGTATCACCGGGTTTTATAACAATTCACACTTACTTGTCTCTTTATCCATTCAGATTTAGGATCTTCACCGGCAGGGAAAACGCTAATCTGCTTCTCTCTACTTTCTCATCTAACGATTCTTATTATTTCGCCTTGTTAGGGGCTTATCATCTCCTAAAACAAGGTGTCACTACAGTAGGATTTAGCGGTAATCATCTAGATATAGTAGCTAGAGCAGTATCGGAGGTAGGTCTAAGACCGATTATAATAGTTTCCGTTGGTTGTAGTAATTCGCCTAGCGACTGGGAAAAAGAGTTCAGGACATTGTTCAATAGATGGTCTCATAAAGGAGCCAATAATGTAATTCTGAAAGTTTGTGATCAGTCCTTACTGAGGGACGCAGTTGAACTGGCTAAGGAAAACGAAATTGCCGTGCTTGTTGATAACAAGGTGTATCTCACAGAGGACATAGATTACGACCAAATAATAGGGTTGGGCGGCGGATCAAGGTTAGATCTAGACGTAATAAGAAAGAAGCGCTTTAAGTTGTCATTTACACCCTCTTATGAGGTATCTAAGTTTCCCTTAAGCGAGTATAAACCATCTGTATCACTAGACCTTGTACCCTCATTTGACATTCGCCACGAGTTGGCTTATACGTCTACCAGGCTTTTACTTACAGCTGAAGAGGCTTTCCATTCTATGACTGATTGGGGTTATTCTCAACTCAAAATGAACTCGGGAGTCCTGAACTCAGGTTATACTGCCGATTTAGTTATATTCCAATACTCTGAGCCTCCGGCATTTCCTTTGGACATAGTATCTCCTTATGAGACCCTGATGTACTCGAGTTATTCATTAGAGACCGTGATAGTGAACGGTGAACCCGTGTTAGACGGGGGTTTACCATTAAACGTGGGATTAAAGGACGTCGAAGAGGGCGTCAGGAGGTTAGAGGAAATTGATAGAAAAACTGGCGAAAGAACTAGGTCTCTGGAAAAAGGTTGAGATAGTAGGAGACATCGCCATAATCGGAATCCCTTTCGACAAAGACGTAGAAGAAGTAAGAAAGTTAGCGGAAGTAATTCTCGAAAAAATCCCTTACGTTAAGTCGGTGTGGGGGAAGTATAGGGATATAAGCGGGGACTTCAGGCTTTCAACGACAGTTCACTTAGCCGGTGAAAAAAAGAGTGAGACGATTTACAAAGAGTACGGGTGTAAGTTCTTCCTAGACATAAGCAAGGTTTTTTACTCATCTAAACTTTCCTACGAGCACATAAGGGTCGCTAGACTTGTAAGGAGAGGGGAAGTCATCATCAATATGTTCTCAGGGTATGGACCGTTTTCAATACTTTCTTACGTTATGGGTGGTGCCTCAACTGTCTATTCTATTGACATTAATCCTTTTGCTTATTATTATATGATGGCTAACGTGGATCTGAACAAGGCTTTCGGGGTTATTCCTATTTACGGAGACGCTTTTAAGAAAATGGACTATCTCCCGTATAATGTCGATAGAATATTGGCTCCTCTCCCAGAGAAGGCTGAAGAAGCTTACGAGGTAGCTATGCCTCATTTGAAGGCAGGTGGGATATTGCACTTATACACTGAAATAGAGGGCAACGACCCAGTTAGTCTGGCAAAGAGTGAATACCCAAACGTAGTCTTTGCTAGGATTGTAAGGAGTGTGAAACCAAAAGTTTATCATGTAGTTGTTGACATTAAAAAGTAATTAAGGACTCTATGGTAGACATCTATACAATAATGTTATTAGGATATGAAGTGTCCCAAAAGAAGCGCGTTAATCTGGGAGTCTACACGCTAAAATTTCATCGTAAGAAGGGAAAGACACCCGAAGATTATCTATATATAGTAACCTTGTTGAAAGAGGGAAAAGTGGTCGAGTCGGGTATTTTCGGTGATTACCAAAATGCCGTTATTTACGCCGGTCAGATCTTCATGCGTTTTCGTTGAATGCTTTTATATAAAGTAATAGTTAGGATAGTTTGAGCAAATTGATCAGGGATGAAGTACTGGAAATACTAAAATCCGGAAAAGTAGATTATGTAAGGGTAGTCTTCGTTGATATTTTAGGAAATGTAAGAGGAAGATCTTTAAGGAGGGCAGAGTTCGAAAAGGTATTAGAAGGAAAGGGGGTCGAGTATTCTGAGTCATTACTGTTTCTCGACTATAGGGATACACCGATAAAACACATATATGGTGATATGTTCGCGCAGCCCGACATCTCAACCTTTGCTATTATTCCCTACTTAGAAAGGACGGCTAGAGTAATGAGCTATTTGACTGAAAGTGACGGCTCTCCTCATAACCTTTGCACAAGGTCTCTCCTTAATCGTTCCATGGAGAAGTTGATGGACAGTGGAATAAAGCTGGAAGTAGCCTTTGAACCTACCTTTTACCTTATAAACTTCAAGGACGGAAAGCCTTTACCGGCAGATGAAGCAAGAGCGTTCTCTCTTGAAGGGCTTATGGAACAACAGAGTTTCTTAAGGGATTTAATTAAAAATCTTGAGAGTGTCAATACTCAGGTTCAATACATCAATAAACACTATGGACCGGGTCAATACGAAATTACCTTTTCGATGTCAAATACATTAACAGCTTCTGACTCTTTAGTTACCGCTAGAGAAATAATACGCGACACCGCAAGGTACTATAAGTTGTACTCCACCTTCATGCCAAAACCCTTTAGGAATTACCCGAGTAGCAGTATGGACGTTTACATTAAGCTCTTGGATTTAACTGGGAGGCCCATTGGTATCGACGTTAACGACCCGAAAGGATTGGGATTGAGCAAGACTTTCTACAACTTTTTGGCAGGTATACTTGATCATATAGGCTCAATAATGGCTATTGCAGCCCCCACTGTCAACTCGTATAAGAGATTTAAAGAGATAGTTACACCGACAATCGCAGGCATAGGAAACGAGAGGCATTACATAATAAGGATCCCGTCAACGTATAAGGATTATGGGGTAATCGAGTTCAGATTGGCAGATCCCCTAGCAAATCCATATTTACTTCTATCCGCGATCATTCACGCGGGCCTAGATGGGATAGAAAGAGGTTTGGATGTAGATGTTAATTACAGCGTAGCAACCTTACCGACGAGTTTAAGGGGGGCTATTAACAGCCTAGATCGTGACAACAAGTTAAAATATGCACTGGGTCAAGACCTCATTAACACGTTTATAGAGATTAAAAGGAAGGAGTTAGATGATTACGAGAACGAGATAACAGATTGGGAGATAGCAGCATATCTTAAGTCGGGATGGTAAATGAAGGCGGCTGTTTTTTTAGAAAAAGGTAGGCCCCTTCAAATAATGGACGTGCCTGAGCCGAAATTGAACCCTGGTGAAGTCCTTTTAAGAGTTAAGGCTTCTGGGCTCTGCCACGGCGATATTCACTTAATTTTCGGTGAATGGGAGAACGACATAGCCGTGAGGACTCCCCTTATTTTGGGGCATGAAATAGTAGGTGAGGTTGTGGAAGGAGGTAACAAGTTCAAGAAAGGGGATCAAGTTCTCGTATACAGCTCGATAGGCTGCGGTAGGTGTAAATACTGTAGAAGGGGGGATAGGCAGTTTTGTGAGTCCGTGAGAGTCATAGGTGTTCATACGGACGGAGGGTTTGCAGAATATGTAAAAGTTCCCTCTGAGGAGTACCTATTCAAAGTAAGCGGGAATTACATATCCGCAGCACCTTTAGCCGATGCTGGAATAACTGCCTATAATGCCACGAAAGGGATAGGGGAAGGAGATAGAGTATTGGTGATAGGGGTAGGATCCGTAGCTTTACTGGCTATCCAACTACTTAAGATGAAAAACGCTGAGGTCACCGTAATAGGGAGGAATTTGATAAGGTTGAGTAAGGCGGAGAGTTTAGGAGCCGACGAGGTACTAGCGATGAAAAAGAAAGACCCTCCATTCTCTCCAGTAGCCGGAAAGAAATTCGACTATGTACTGGATTTCGTAGGAAACGATCAAACGCTCGAAGATGCCCCTTGGTTATTAAGTAGAGAAGGGGAATTAAGAATAATCGGTGAATACGGTGGTCATTTACAAATCCCTGAACAACTAATAGTCTTAAGGGGGTTAAGGATAAGGGGAATATTATATGGTAATATGGATGATATGGTTGAGGTAATTAAGCTATTTGAAGCTGGAAAGCTCAAAACTTTATCGGTTCCCTATAAGCTTGAGGAAATTAATGAGGCAATAAACGATCTTTTAGAGGAGAGAGTAGTTGGAAGGGCTGTTATTTTGCCTTAAATAAGTATGGTGATTCACCTATTATTTCAACGCTTACGTTTAGAAACTTCTTTATTATTTCGGCATTAGTCCTTGCATGTTGAGTTAAGTATGATGATGTATACTCTCCACCGTATAGTGAAGCGTAAAGCATTAACATATCTCCCATATGACTGTCGGTTGCAGCACCAGTCTTCAACTCTTTAACTAGGAGCTCTGCAGCCTCCTCTCCTACAACCTCTGCTCTCTTTCCTCTTTCCCCTAAAGAGTCTGCACCAATAATACTATTCTCTCCTATCGCACTGAGGGTTATCCCACTCCCCTTACTAGTTTCATTCTCTCTTATGTCTAAGTCGATCGAGACCTCTACTCCCAGTTTGGCAAGAATTGATATTGCTGAAGTTTTCTGCCTTTCAGCTATATGAGATGGGAGTGAGGACACATGTGAAATTCCTATTATCCTTATCAGTTTTCCGAAGGTATTTATAGAAAAGGATGTAGGATCAGCCTTAAAGTTCTTTATTATAACCTCACCACCCCCCTCTGGGTAATGACCTCTTTTGACAACGTCAATGTCTCCTCTTATTCCTATTTTGGTAAGTAATGGCAGGAACACAAGCCTTATATAGTCGATGGTAGGAGACTTAGGTACATCTGTCCCTCCGATTAGCCTTATCTCTATTTTTCTATTAAGGATGATTGGCAAGACTGTTTGAAGCACTAGGGTAACGCTTCCAGCAGTGCCTATATTGAATGTGAAGTGTCCTGATTCAACAATATCCCTAGGCTCAAAAATGAGTTCAGTTGAACCCACGAAGTCTCCCTTGGTCTTAGCGCTGGTCAAAGCCTTAACAGCTTCTACAGCTGTCAAGTGTTGTCTCTGTAACCCAGGTTTCTGTCTTTTAGCTCTAATGTTGTAGATCCTAAAAGGTTTTTTTGTTAGAGCCGAAAGTGTCAATGATGTTCTGAGTATTTGACCCCCACCTTCACCGTAAGAGCCGTCTATCTCGATCATTGCTATGGTGATAAATATGAAAGTGAGAATAAAATCTGTCGTTAAAATCGTAAGCATAGAGGAGTTAATAGTTATACCTATGTCCCGTAACGGTGACTTCGTAGAGGCTTTGAACTTTTACGAAGACGTTCCTGGAGGTAGGGCAGGAAGGTTGGTAGTTATTCACGATAAGTACGGTGAAATAAGTAACGAGCCCGTAGTCATAGCGATAAGAGGCGAGAAAGCTTACTTAGAGGCTAAGAACATAGAAGAAGATTTTGATAAGATCAGGAGGGTAATCCCTCTAGAAAAGGTCGTAAAGGGTAATGTGGTGCCTTTTTACGTAAACATTCAAGTACTTAAAGAAGTAGATACTAACAGTAGGGGGGTTAGAGGGTTTGTGAACTACCTATCGAAGTATGGTAACGTAAATTTCAGTGTATTAAAGGGTATTGTTTCCTTAGAAGAACTGGTCTAACCCTCTGGTCTTAATCACGTCATCTAACCTAACTCCTATTCTACGTATTTTTCTATCGTCCTCCTCGAGGATTTGTTTGAGTAGTTCGAACGCTTTTTCATATGCGTTTTCCTTATTGATCCCATGTTTGAACTTCTTTCCTTTACTTACGATTTCTAAGTCCTCCATTATTGCCACAACTGTTATCTTCATAGGTACGCCTTGAACTTTGCTATAAGCCTCGTCTACAGCTCTTTTAAGGTGAGGTAGTATTACTTCGGGCTTTCTCGTATTATACGGTAATGTTAAAATCCTACCGTGAGGCTTTCTGGTCTTGTCCTCCACCGGTTCGTTGTATCTGTTCTGAGCCAATTTGACCAAATATGTTGCCTTAGACCTACCTATTTCCCTTTCTAACTTCATGAAGTCAAAGTTCAAGACATCCACTACCTTATTAACCCCCATTTCTTTCAGTTTTTCAGCCAACATCTTTCCTATCCCTGGTATTTCGTCAATGTCCAAGCTTTGGAGGAAAGACTGAACGTCCTTTGGCTTTAGCACGGCTAACCCGTTCGGTTTATTCTTATCAGCTATTATTTTAGCCAATACCTTATTAGGGGCAATTCCTATCGTCACTGTCAGTTTTTCCTTCTCAAATATCTCCTCTTTTATTTTCTTACCTAGGGCGTAAGCTTCATCAAAGTCCTTTACTTTATCTGTTATATCTAAGTATGCTTCGTCAATACTCGCTATTTCGAGCTTTGAGGTGTATTTCCTGAGTATTCCGTTCATAATCCTATTAGAAACTTCTTGGTAGACCTCCTTCCTCATGGGTAAAAATATAGCGGAAGGAGCTAACTCCATCGCCTTAATTATTGGTATCCCAGCCTTTACTCCCAGTTTTCTAGCTTCGTAATTAGCTGTGGCCACAGCACCACTGGTCTTAGTCCTCCCAGAGTAAACACAGACAATTACCGGCTTGCCCTTATACTGGGGGTTCAGTACCTCTTCTACTTGGGCGAAAAAGTAGTCAAAGTCCACGAAGAGCACAATCATTTACAATATACACTTGGAGTGTAAGATTTTAATGCATTTAGGATCTCGCTTAGAGTGGGAGAGGATGTTCCTCCTAATTTGGTTATTTTTAACGCTGAAGAAGTTACTGCGAGCCTTAACGACTCCTCTAGACTATAACCCTCCATATACGCATAATTAAATGTTGCATCAAATACGTCTCCTGCACCAGTAGTATCAATTACATGATCTACTTTATAAGCCTCTACCTCACACTCCTTATCTTGGGATATTACCCTAGCACCTTTTTCACCCATTTTTATTACGATTAAGTTCACTTTCCGCAAATTGTTTATGTTTACGGAGTTGCTCTCCTTCTCGTTTAGGTAGAGTATATCTACGTTCAGTTCAGAATTGAGTTTTCCACTGTTTGGCCCTGGGTCATAGCTGATTAACTTCGAGCTAGGGTCTCTGATCACGATTTCAGGAGGTACGGAGGCGAAGTGAATCACATCAAACATCCCGAAGTACTTTCTCACGTCTTCATTTGATAGAAGTAACGAAGAGCCTAACTTCCTAACAATTGAGACTTTTCCATCACTCCTCAGAAGAATTAAAGCCATACTTTGGGGTGCATTTACCTCTTCTACATAGTCCAAGCCCACACCGGTTTCCGCAAGTTTTTCGAGTATAGGTCTTATGACAAGTGAGTCCTTCCCCACTTTGGCTAAAATCTTAACGCTATGACCTAGTTTATTAACCGCTGTAGCGTAATTTACAGCCGCACCGCCGGGCTGTATTTCAAGAATGTCGGTGCTAAGAGGTTCGTCAGGCTGAGGAAATCGATCTAACTTTACTATTACATCTATGTTAATTCTACCAACTGAAAGATGTATGGGTTTCAACATATAACACCTCAGTTAGCCGCCACGTCTTCACTACTCTGACCCAAAAGTCTTCATCACCAGTAGTAAAGAGTATTCCTTAAATAAATCTACTAGCTATCTCGCTTAAAAGATAAACCGTTTGAGGACATACAAATTAGTATAGTTTGGCATATTAACTATAGCAAGATTTTAAATAGATATGGTATTTCATTATTTGTGTATCCTCCCAAGATAGGTTATGTAATCCCCGATAGTATAGAGGAAGCGATAGAGTTCTTAGAACAACATGAAGATGCAAGACCTTTAGCTGGCGGACATAGTTTAATACCCGCTTTAAAGCTCAGGATTATAAGACCTTCTTATATAGTGGAAATAAGGAGATTTCAACAACTTAACTACGTGAAAAGAGAAGGAAATATCTATAAAATAGGTGCATTAACGACCCATTACGACATGATAAAATCCAATGTACCGCTACTAAGTGATGCGGCAAAAACGATCGGAGACCCCCAAGTTAGGAATATGGGAACAATAGGTGGTGTTATATCACACCTAGACCCAGCGGCAGATTACCCTGCTTCTTTGATAGCAATGGACGCTAAGGTCTTGATAAGAAGCAAGAAAGGTCAGAGATTAGTTGATTTTAAGGACTTCGCAAAAGACATGTTTACACCAGATTTAAACCCTGGAGAACTTGTGACAGAAATACAAGTTCCAGCTTTTGATGGTTACAAGTTTTCATATCAAAAGCTAGAAAGAAGGGCTGGTGATTACGCAATAGTAGGTGTTGCGGTCCTTCTGAAGGTAAACGGAAGTAGAGTCGAAGATGCAAGAATAGGCTTAACTGCTGTAAACAATGTAGCAGTTAGAGCAAAGGGTGCAGAAGAAGAGTTAATAGGGAAGGAACTCACTGAAGAAGTAGTCGAGAAAGCATCGACAAGGGCTATGGAGAGCGCAAACCCAACTTCGGACATAAGGGGATCAGCTGAGTATAAGAAAAAGATGGTTAAGGTATTAGTTAAGAGGGGTATAAATCAAGCTTTAGGAGGTGTTCGTAAATGAAGATAATTGATAAAGACCAAAAGGCTAAGATAACTTTGAAGGTAAACGGAGAAGTTCACGAGGTGGAGGTAGAGCCCAGAAGACTATTGGTACACGTTTTAAGAGACTTAGGATATACAAGCGTTCATGTCGGATGTGATACTTCTAATTGCGGGGCATGTACTGTAATAATGAACGGAAGATCCGTTAAGTCATGCACAGTTCTGGCAGTAGAGGCTGAAGGTGCTGATATACTAACTGTCGAAGGTCTTAGCAAAGACGGGAAGCTACATCCGATACAAGAGGCTTTCTGGGACAATCACGGTTTACAGTGCGGTTACTGTACTCCGGGTATGATAATGGAGGCTTACTGGTTACTCAAAGAGAATCCCAACCCGTCAGAGGAGGATATTAGAGAAGGTATATCGGGTAACTTATGCAGGTGTACAGGTTACCAAAACATAGTAAAAGCTATTAAGGATGCTTCTTTGAGGTTAAATCAGAAGGAGTATCCACGTCAATGAGGACTTCTTCACCACTCTCAACGTAACAGATTTTTTTGACCTTATCCATTATAGCCCTAGCTCCTATATCTCCCTCCAGATTCATGATCAGGGGAAAAGTCCTTTTGTGTAATAGTACTGGGTTCCCTCTAACTCCTTTGTGTGTAGGTACTACCATATCACAGTCCATAGTGAATGACTGGATTATCTTATTTACGGTATCCCTAGTAATAAACGGCATATCCCCAAGGAGTATAATAACTCCATCATAGTCTTGAAAGAACCTTATCCCGAGTTTTAATGAAGTAGACATTCCCTTATTCCAATAAGGGTTGTACAATACTACTTGGTCTTCCAATATTCTCATCAACTCTTGGTAGTATTTCCCCACTACAATTACTTTCTCTATGCCTTCAACAGCACTTACTACCCTTCTAATAATAGGCACTCCGTAAACTTCCTTAATTAGTTTATTAGAACCGAACCTATTAGCCTCACCTGCAGCTAGAATTACAGCCCCGATTCTCATAAATACTTCTACTCAAAATACCTATTTATGAAGTATGAAGGAGAAGTTCCGGTTCAGGTAAGTGCTGAAGAGCTTTGGAATTTCGTGACAAAACCAGAAAGCATGGCTTCTTGCTTCCCTGGGATAAAGAGTTTAACCAAGGAAGGTGATGAGTATAGAGTAGTAGGAACAGCTGGAATAGGTTTCATAAAAGGAGAGTATAAGGCGTTAGTTCGTTTTGTTAACATAGACAATGCTAAGAAAACCCTTAGCTTAATCGCAAAAGGAAATGGGTTAAATAGTAATGTAGATATTAATGCAATCTTACAAGTTTTAGATAATCCAGTTAGGCTAAAGTATTCTGCTGACGTAAAAGTCGGAGGTGTTCTTGCCTCGATAGGAGCGAGATTAATGGATTCAGCTGTAGGTAAGATAGTTAACGACTTGTTTGAGTGCGTGAAAACTAAGGTGAAGTAATTGGAGATAAGCGGAGAGGTAGAAATAAAGAATGTGGATAAAGCAAAAGAGTTCCTCAGTTCTTATCAGAACTTAATTAATTGTATTCCAGGCGTGACTGAAATAAAAGGAAAAGAATTTACCGTCAGAGCAAAGATTGGTTTTTTGACAGTAGAAGCTAAGGCTCAGGTGAAGTCCTTTGAGTTTAGGGATAATGAGTCTGTGTCTGTTATCGAAGTTAAAGGAGTTGGAGTAACCTCTACGATTACCAGTCGAGTCAAGGTTGACAATGACAAACTAATATATAAAATAGAATATGAGGTGCAAGTTACTATTAAAGGCTTGGAGAAACTTGTAGAGAAGCAAGCACATAAAATTGCAGAGGACATAATAACATGTACTAAACAAAGAATAGACGAATAATCACTCTAGTAACTCGGTTATTATCCCGAGACCTCTAGTCCTACCTTCTCTAAAAACGAATATCTGCCCCTTCTCTATGTATTCCGGCCTATATAGGAACTCCATCACCACTTCTGTTGTGTCACCAGTCCTAAGATATCTCGAGGAAATTTCACGGAATTTCACTGCTTGTCTAATTGTGTATAGATGCAAGGTAGCTACATATCCCTCCTTAATTGTAGTCGGGTGATGGAGTACTACTATTCTAGCCCTAAACCTCTTATAGCTTTTGGGTTTTTCCACTGTTAGTACCATTCCTTTTCTCAGGTTCTCCTTATCCACTCCTTGAACTGCAAAAGTCGCTATACTTCCTGCGTTTACAGAGTCAACAAATACTCTGTTCAACTGAATCGACTTGATTTTAACTAGCTTAAACTCTCCCAGTTTAGTAGGACCTATATAACAACTATCATTTGTCTTTACGTTCCCCCTTATTACTGAACCCAGTACTACAGTTCCTACTCCGCTCACGTTATATATTTCGTCTATATAAACTAGAGGAGGCTGGTTATCATCACTTGTGACCTTGGGCTTTGGTGGTAGCATGTTCAGGAACCTACTCAGTATGTCGAGTCCCTTCCCGGTTACGTTTGACACTTTAAAGATCGGCACTACTCTCTTACTCCTCATGGCTAGGATAGCGTTTAATAAGTCCTCGTCGGATTCTACCTCCATAATGAGCCTGTTAATCCCTGGAATCTTAAGCACGTTCCTTATGTCATTTACTATATCTTGTACTCTCTTTTCGTCGTATTTGTCGATTTTTGTTATGACTATGAACACTGGGAACTTAAGTATTGATGCAATAGCTAAATGTTCTTTTCCCATGGCGGATAATCCGTCGTCAGTCCCCACTACGAGCATTACATAATCTACTTCGTATCCTAATAATCCCTTTAGAGTCGTTCTGAGGTACCTCTCGTGACCGCCTAGATCTATAAGTCTCACTATCTTCGTACTTTTTAACGTTATTTCCGCTTCGTCCAGAGGATCTCTCAAGTTCCAGTTAACAATTGTTCCCTTATCGTTAAATCCGAGAAGCCTTAAAGTAATTGAGGAAGTCCTCCCAGTCAAAACCTCGTGTACATGTCGGGCTACCATAGCCCTCAGTGTACCGTTACCATCATCAAGTTTTCCTAATACTAGTGCACCGGTCAAAGTACTCTTCCCGGCATTAACATGCCCCATTACTGCTACATTAACTTGGACGGGGATCTTATCCTTGAATAACCTTATGAGCACTTCTCCTATATATCGTCCTTTTTTTACTTCAACAATTCTCTTGTGTACTACTTTAGCATTAACTGCCGAAGCAATTTTGTCTAGAATTTCAATGCTACTTTCTAAGTCCTCTATACTTAACCCCAAAACGTCTCCATCATCGCTTACTCCGATTACGTAAAACGCTTCTCCTCCTCCTTCTTCAAGTCTGTATTTCATTTGTGTAGCGAGAGATTGTAATCTATTCTCGTCTTTACTATTTATTAAAAGTTTATACTCTATCTTACCGATCTCGTTCTCTTTAGGATACTTCATCCCACCACTTTTTACAAATAATAATTTGTATCCGAATAGATAAACTTTAATAAGATTAAAATGGAACCCCAATTACTCTATGAAGGAAAACATAAATGTCCTATATGCCATGCAGATCAAATGATCATTAGAGAGTATCTATATGAAGCACCCAATGTAGGTAAACTAGAACTGTCGTTTTGGGAATGTCAAAGTTGCGGTTACAGATTGAGAGATGTAAAACCACTAGAATTCTTGACACCAATTAAATTAGAGCTTAAAGTTGAAAAGGAAGAGGACTTAGGAACAATAGTTTACAGATCAGCTTTTGCGGACATTATAATCCCCGAGCTAGAAATTGAAGTTACCGCGGGTGAAGCATATCAAGGAGTCTTGACGACTATCGAGGGAATTTTAGAAATAATCCTTGATCAGTTGGGGGATAATTGTAAAGAAGAGAAATGTAAGAAGCTTGAGGATGCAAAAAATGGGAAAATACCGTTTACCTTAATAATTAATGATGAAAGTGGTCTGAGCTTCATTCAATCGGAAAAAGTAAAAATTACTCAACTTTAATTTCTTTGCCTTCCTCTTCCTTGCTTTTCGCTTTTTTCAGTATTATCTGCAATACTCCGTTGTTATAAGTAGCCTTGGCACTGTTCTCATCTACTTGAGTCGGTAGTTCTATCTCTTTGTAATATTTCCTATCCCCACCTTCAGCCCTTACTATTAATGTCTTCCCTCCGTCCGTTATCTTCACTTTTATGCTATTCTTATCCACACCAGGTACCTCTGCTATAACCCTAATCTCATCGCCTTTTTCTATTACGTCTACTAGAGGTTCTCTCTCTTCAGTTATCATTGGCTTTCCTTTATAGTTCTTAATGTTTCCGAACTCCTCTACAATTGGCTTCCCGTCAGGTCCTATTGTTACTCTGAATCCGTAAACATAAGGACCGAATGTTTTTACCTCACCCTCTCCTCCAAGTCTCATGAATTCCCTCTCGAACCTCTCGAATTCTTCTTCTATCTCTCTTATCATTTCATCAAATAGTTCAAATGGATCCTTATACCTTCTTGACATCTTTTTATCCCAAAAGAGAATTACGAATTAGAGCTAAAAAAATCAACGCGTGAAATTACCTTGATCATTCACGAGGCTGAACAAGCTCCAACAACACACCCATAACGCTCTTTGGGTGTATAAATGCTACTAGATGTCCTCTAGCGCCAGGTCTAGGGATCTTGTCGACAAGTTGTAAACCATTTGATTCTAGCTCTTTCAGACTCTTTTCTATGTTTTCCACCTTAACCGCTAAATGATGAAGCCCGGGCCCCTTTGTTTTCAGGAACTTGGCAACGGTGTTATTCATGTCCTCGTGGTTAATGGGCTCTAAAAGTTCTACAGCAGTTTCACCATTAGTTCCGGTGAGAAAAGCCACTTTTATACCTCTATCTAGTAAGTCCTCTCTATGAACAAGTTTCATCCCTAGCGTAGTGGTGTAGAATTTAATCGCTTTATCTATATCTTCCACTACGACACCGATATGGTCGATATTTTGTGTCTCCATAGCTAGAATTAATTCATTTTTGACTTATAAGTTTGTTTAAAAAGCAAAGATTATATAGTGTTTAAACAAGTATAATCATGATACCATATGGATACAGAGGAAAAAATCAAGGAAAGTTTACAGAAGTGGGAAGAAAGGGTACTGAATCCGTGGCTAGCCAAGAGACCTGAGAGGAAAAAGGCTTTTACAACACCTTCAGGCATAGAGGTAAGGAGGCTTTATACTCCCCTTGACCTCAAAGGTACGTATGACGAGAAGATAGGTTTTCCCGGAGAGTACCCGTTCACCAGAGGAATTTACCCCACAATGTATAGGGGGAGGCTGTGGACAATTAGGCAGTACGCAGGTTTCGGCTCGGCTGAAGACACAAACGCTAGGTTCAGAAAACTACTTCAAGCCGGCCAGACCGGTTTGAGTATGGCTTTTGATTTACCTACCCAGTTGGGTCTAGACCCAGACCACGTTTTAGCGTTTACTGAAGTAGGTGTAGTAGGAGTATCAATGTTCCACTGGAAGGAAATGGACTTAGTAATGTCAGGGATTCCAATGGACAAGGTAACGACATCAATGACGATTAATGCTACGGCAATTGAGGTGTTGTCTATGTACGTAGCAACTGCTGAGTCCAGAGGAATAAGCATGAATGTGTTAGACGGTACTGTACAAAACGATATTCTAAAAGAGTACATAGCTAGGAAGAACTTCATATATCCCCCCGAGCCTTCCTTACGCTATGCGATAGACCTAATCGAATACTCAGCAAAGAACATACCTAAGTGGTACCCTATAAGCATTAGTGGTTATCACATAAGAGAAGCAGGAGCTGACGCTGTTCTTGAGGTAGCATTTACGTTAGCTGATGGTATTGAATACGTGAGAAAGACAGCCGAAAGGGGTATTCCGGTAGATGATTTCGCTCCCAAGTTGTCATTTTTCTTTGCAGGTTATACAAACATATTCGAGGAAGTAGCAAAGTTTAGGGCTGCTAGGAGGATGTGGGCTAAGATAATGAAAGAGTGGTTCAATGCTAAGAAACCAGACTCTATGATGTTAAGGTTCCATACACAAACCGGAGGAGCCGAACTTACAGCACAACAACCAGAGATCAACATAATAAGGACTACCTTACAAGCCCTAGCAGCTGTTCTCGGGGGTACACAGAGCCTCCACGTTAACTCTTATGACGAGGCTTTAGCTTTGCCAAGCGAGAAGTCTGCTAAAATCGCAATTAGAGTTCAGCAGATAGTTGCGTATGAAAGCGGTGCAACTGATACTATTGATCCTTTAGCTGGGTCTTATTATATTGAATGGTTAACTGATGAGATTGAGGAAAGGGCGTGGAAGATAATTGATCAAATAGAGAAGATGGGGGGCATGATGAAGGCTATAGAGAGAGGATATCCACAAGCCGAGATCGCTAACAGTGCTTATAGAATACAGAAGATGATCGAGACTGGTGACATGGTGAAAGTAGGAGTAAACATGTTCTACGAGCCCGACTGGATAGGTACTACTGAAGTGTTTAGGGTAAACTCTCAAGTTAGGGACAGAATAATGGAGAGGCTGAAGAAGTATAGAAGTGAGAGAGACGAAATCAAGTGGAGGGACTCATTAAACGCTGTTAGGAAAGCAGCTGAGAAGGAAAGGGAGAACTTATTCCCACATATACTGAACGCAATAAAGGTTGGAGCTACAGTAGGAGAGATAAGCTCTACCTTGAGAGAAGTTTGGGGAGAGTACAGAGAACCCGCTATATTCTAACTGTTTTTCCTCAATTTTTTGAGTATTTCTAAGAACCTCTCTTTCTTATCAACCGGTGCTTCAATGTTTTCTCTAACTACCTCCCACTTGTCCCAAGGGAAGATGATCCATTTATCAACTACTTTGTAGTAATAGTCCGGATACTTTCTAGACCACGGCTTAACGAATATTGTTGCTGTCCTTACTAAAGAAGGGTTAAACATTGCTATGACGTTCCCGATAAAGTCTAATGTTTCCCCAGTATCCGACACGTCGTCTATGACGAGAACTTTTTTGTTCTCAAGACTATCTACGTATACCGCTCTCACTATAGGCTTATTTTCCTTAGTATTTACTCCCTTATAGAACTTGACGTCAATATATCTCATGCTCTTTATTCCCAGCACATCCGACATTAGTTTGGCTGGGATTACTCCGCCAGTAAGAATAGCCACAATTACGTCAGGGACAAAATCATCACTCAGCATTCTTTCTGTTATTGTTAAAATCCCTTCTTCTATTTCCTCCCACTTAGGGATATAATACTCAACCATTCATGATCACCAAAGGTATTTTCATCTCGTCCTCACTCAGTCCCCCGTGATGACCTATTAACTTTGTATAGTCATCTTGTTGTTGCTTAAATAAATAAACGTAAGCCTTATCATCATCAGGGACTGCTATGAAATCGGCGTAAGAGCCTTCCTTACCTAACAACTTTTCAAACTCATTCCTAGGGAATACCTTTAATGAAGGATACCTTGAGTAAAGGTAGGTCTTCAGATCGTACTTACTGTGGAGGAAAATAGCCCTTGAGTCGCCATAAGGGGGTAAATCTAAAATGTTAAGGAATTCAGTGTCGTTATTGAAAATTACATGATCTCTTGTTTGTACATGACCATGATCTGCGATAATAACGAATTCGTATTCTCTTCTCAACGCAGCTAGTTTACTCAACCTTCCGTAGATATCTTTGATCGCCTCCTTGACCACTTCAGTGTTAGGGCCGTGCTTATGAGCTAATGTGTCGACGTCCGGTATATAAAAGTACACAAAATCATAGTTCTCATTCAAAGCGTTATTCAGTTCGTAGAATGCGTCAAAATAAGTGCTATATGTCTTTGTCACTTTCACCTTACCGTGAGTCATGTTAGTAAATTCAGTATCGTCTAAACCCTTGGGTATTACCCCTGCTGTGTTCTTATCCGTCACCTCGGCTAAATAGCTCTTTGCCTCTGGGAATAGTGTAGAATACTTAACTTGTGAAGAAATCGAGTCCCTTGAGTCTATTAAGGGGTAAGTATACTTCAACGTGTTAATTACAGAACCGAGTTTCTTGGAATATGTTGTATAGCCTAAAATCCCGTGCTCTCCAGGTAGTTGGGCCGTAAATAGTGTCGTAATGACTGTTGCTGTGGTTGAAGGGAAAACAGTAGTTATGTAAGTGTCTACATTTATTCCCGCCTTCTCCATCATTTTATAACCCATACCATCAATCAACGCTAAGACTAATCTTTTACCGGTTATACCAATCTTATTGCCTTTGCATTGCCTATTTACCCCGAGAAATTCAGCTATCCCACAGGCTAGATTATAAATACTTCTCGAAGAGTAATCAGGGTATACGAACTCCATACCAGTAAAGTTTTATCCGAGTTAATGAAGTTATATGATCATGGCTACTACGATACCTCCTGATGAGTTAGCTGTTCAGAACATGATAACAATCTTTGCTTACCTCGCTATAGGTTTATCAGTTGCAGGTGCAGCCATTGCGGCTTTTTTTAGAATAAGGCGGGGTACTGCGTAAGATGTACGACGCAATAATAATAGGAGGAGGCCATAATGGGCTTGTGACTGCCGCGTATCTTGCAAAGGAAGGCCTGAGAGTTGCGGTATTCGAAAGAAGAGGGATAATCGGCGGGGCCGCTGCAACTGAAGAGTTATGGCCTGGAATTAGAGTATCAACAGGCTCCTATGTCTTAAGTTTGTTAAGGAGAAAAATAATTGAAGATCTACATCTAGAGAAATACGGTCTTAAGGTTTATCTTAAAGACCCAGGACTTTACGTACCTTTTGGAAACGGTAAGGGGATTTCTATATGGACGGACACAAGAAAGACAATAAAGGAAATTGAGAAGTATTCCAAGAACGATGCAAGGAGCTACGAGAAATTTGCCCAACTTCTGGATACTTTCTCCTCTGTTGCTGACTTTTTCATGCTAAACCGTCCTCCTAAATTTTCTGAGGTAGAAGAGCTCTTTTCGTTCTTTAAGGGTCTGAGCATAGACGAGGATAAAGCCTTAAGTCTGGCTAGGATGTTCTTCCAAGACGGGAAGTCGTTTTTGGACGAGTTCTTTGAGTCTGAAGAGGTAAAAGCGGCTTTAATTGAGGACGCAGTTGTTGGCACTTATGCCTCTCCCTCGACTCCCGGTACTGCTTATGTTTTTCTGCACCACAACATAGGTGAGGTGAACGGGATAAAAGGTGCATGGGGGTATGTAGAGGGAGGAATGGGGGCTGTAAGTAAGGCGATAGCTAGTGCGGCGAAGGATATGGGAGTAGAGGTCTTCACTTCATCAGAAGTAGACGAAATACTCACCAAAAAGGACTCTGACGGAAAGGAGAGGGTAGTTGGCGTAAAACTGAAAAACGGAAAAGTCGTGGAGAGTAGGATAGTAGTGTCAAATGTGGATCCTAAAACGACGTTTCTTAAGCTGGCAAGAAACTCGGAACTGGACGACTATTTTTTGAGAAGAGTAGATGCACTGAAAACCACGGGTGTGTCTTTCAAAATTAACGGTTACTTGGAAGAGTTGCCGGATTTCGGTAAAGGTAAGTCACTAACAGACGAACATAAGGCTTCAATCCTTATAATGCCCTCAATAGACTATATAGAGAATGCTTACTTAGACTCCAAGCTTTTCGGTTATTCTAAGAAGCCATGGCTTTCTATTAACATCCCATCTACGATAGACCCTACGTTAGCTCCGCAAGGGAAATTCGTGTTTAATATATTCGGTCAATACTTGCCCTACTCCCCTAAGCTTGATGACCTAAGAGATAAAATGACAGAGATCGTTCTCGAGACAGTAAGGGAGTATGCTCCTAATTTCAAGCCCGTGAAAATGGAGTTCCTAACCCCTTTGGATATCGAAAGGAGGTTCGGGATGTGGGGAGGTAATATATTTCACCTAGACATGACCCCTGATCAACTGTATGTTTTCAGGCCGTTGTTAGGTTATTCGGATTACAGAACTCCTATAAGGAACTTATACTTATGTGGTTCTGGAACTCATCCGGGTGGTGGTGTAACCGGTGCACCCGGGTACAACGCTGCTATGGAAATTCTTCGAGACTTGAAAAACCTAACTATGACTTAAATATTTGTAATTCCATAATGATGTTTGATTATGGTCTTTTCGCAAGATGTAGAAACTGTTATATCATTGGTAGGGGTACTTGCAGTCATGATGACTTTACTTTATATGTTATTTAAAAAGAATACTCAAAAGTTTATGCTTTCAGATAAGGCAGTACAATTACAGCAGAAAAGTACTAAGAAAAAGGATGACGCAGGAGAGAAAATAACGTGGGACATGATAGGCGGTTATGAAGATGTAAAAAAGGAGATCAAGGAATATATTGAACTTCCCCTAAAACACAAAGACTTGGCTAAAAAATACGGTTTGAGACCCCCTAAGGGTATTCTCTTGTTCGGTCCACCTGGGTGTGGTAAATCTTTAATGATGAGGGCTTTAGCTAATGAAGCTAAGATCAACTTCATTTACGTTAATATTAGCGATATAATGAGCAAGTGGTACGGTGAAAGTGAGGCGAGATTAAGGGAACTTTTCGCAAATGCGAGGAAAAATGCACCTTGTATTCTCTTCTTCGATGAGATCGATACTATTGGAGTAAAAAGGGAAAGCCACACTGGTGATTCTGTAACACCAAGACTACTTTCCTTAATGTTGTCTGAGATAGACGGGATTCATAGCGAGGATGGTGTAATAATTGTAGGTTCTACTAATGTACCTCAACTTCTTGATAAGGCTCTACTTAGGGCTGGGAGATTTGACAAACTTATCTATGTAGGAGTTCCGGATAAAAAATCTAGAAAAGAGATTTTGAAGATTCACTGTGTGGGTAAACCGCTAGCCGAAAATGTAGACTTAGACAAGATTGCTGAGATGACCGAGAGGTTTACCGGAGCTGATCTGGCAAACGTATGTCAAGAGGTAGCCAGAAAAGTTGCCATTGAGAGCCTTGAGACCGGACGGGAAAGGCAGATAACAATGGAGGATTTTGTTGAAGTAATAAAGAGGTATAAGCCTAGCGTAACGTTACAAATGCTCGATGACTATGAGAAATTCCGCATGGATTATGAAAGGAAGTTTAAAGGACCTGAAATAGTAGAAGACGAAAATTCCGAAAGGATCACTTTAGATGATATAGGCGGATATTTTAACGTAAAAAAGGAGCTCTACGACTTACTTGAAGTTCAGTTAAAGTATTCTAACTTGATGGAACAGATGAAAATCCCCCCTATAAGGGGAATATTACTATACGGACCGCCCGGAGTAGGTAAAACTATGATGGCTAAAGCCCTTGCTAGAACGTTAAAGGTGAAACTGATAATGTTGAGCGGTGCAGAAATATTATATAAAGGTTATGAAGGAGCAGTTAGTACTGTAAAAGAGGTCTTCAACAGAGCTAGGGAGAACAAACCGTCAATCATACTACTCGACGAGTTAGATGCTATAGCTCCTAGAAGGGAAGGACAGAAGGCTGAGTTGGCTAAGATAGTAAACCAGTTATTAACAGAAATGGATGGAATAAGAAGTCTTAAAGAGGTAGTAGTTATAGGAACGACAAATAGGATTGAGGATATTGATCCAGCCTTAAAGAGACCAGGTAGGTTTGATAGAATAATTTACATGCCTTTACCAAATAGAGAAGAAAGGGAGGACATCCTTAGGAAGTATATAGGAAAAGAGGAGTGCGAACAAGTTAACTGTGCTAAGATAGCTGAAATTACAGACGGATTCAGTGGTGCTGATCTCGCTGCTGTAGCTAGAGAAGCTAAACTTAAAGTTTTGAGGGAGATAATTAAAGGGAACGTCCAGAGAAAACTGACTTATGAAGACTTAGTAGAGGCAGTAGAAATGGTTAAACCTTCTTTAAAGCAGAGGAAAGATAAGAACTCAAATTCTGATCAAGAGATACAATGACTTCACTTAGCGTACTTACTTTATCCAAACTTGAATTTATACTTTCTAACTTTTTATCATAAGGATTTATTCCTAGTCTATTACAGAAGTTACTTGAAGCTGCAATATCTACGTTTCTTAGTTTTCCCCTAATATCGAAGAACATAGTAGCTTTTCCCATACAAACAAGAACCATGTCGAGGGATGCACTGCCTAAACTTCTGAGCTTATAGTCCCTGACTTGGCTTAAAAACTCTTTTACCGTTTCGAATTTATTCCTCGAAAAGTAAGCTAAGATAAGTATCTTTTCCGGTTTTCTAATATTTTGTACTACCTTGTCATTAATGTAAGAGTACTTTTCGTCGTAAGAAAAAGTGTCCATTGTGAATATATTCGTTATGACTCCAGTAACTGATTGTAACAAGTTATTTTCATCACTTCTGTAAACAGCTATTGACACTGAAGACCACGGAATACCAGAAACAAAATTAGTACTCCCGTCAATGGGATCAATTATGGCTTTGTATTCGTAACCTGAGTCTTCTACAGTTCCCGCTTCCTCTGAAATAAATTTGAATTTATAACCTGTTTTTCTCATAAGCTCAAATATGTATTCTTCGCTCTCTTTGTCAATCTTCCTAGTCACGTCATCTTCGTGTGTAGCTATAATTTTCGCAATATCTGATGAATCTTTTTTCTCTCTTAAGAACTTAGCTACCTCTATCCCTATTTTAGTTATTTCATCTCTCTTCATTTATTTTTTCCTCTTCAATTCATTAAGATACCTAAAAGCCGAGTGAGCAGATACAGCACCTTGAGCGGCTGAAGTTATGACTTGTCTGAAACCTAACCACATTCCCGTACAATCCCCAGCGGCAAATACTCCTTGTATATTAGTCCTCATCCACTCGTCCACTTTTATATATCCCATGGCGTCAGTTTCAAGTCCGTTAGCTCTTGCGAAATCCGTCGGTGGTTCAAACCCTATCTCCACAAATACTCCATTAACGTTTAGTTCCTTAGTTTCTCCAGTTTTCACGTTCTTAGTCACTATAGACTTCACTAATTTGTCTCCCTTAATTTCAGTGACAACGGTATTGAGGATTATCTCGACATTAGGCTTTGCTTTTATGTTCTCTAGATAGATCGGTTGTCCCTTGAACTCGTCCCTTCTATGAATAAGGTATACTTTAGTCGCATACCTTGATAGAATTTCAGCACCTTCTAAGGCCGAATCACCACCACCTATAACAGCTACAACCTTATTCTTAAATAAGGGCGCGTCACAGATCGAGCAGTAAGACACACCCCTTCCTGTAAACTCAGCTTCACCCGGTACATTAAGTTTTCTCCTCTTTACTCCTATAGCTAGTATAACGCTCTTTGCTTTAAATTCCCCTTTCCTCTTAGCCTTTACTACGAATTCATCCCCGTCCTTCCTAATACTTTCTACATGGTCTAAGACTACTGGGACGTTGTATTTCTCTATGTGCTTATTAAACACTTTTATCATGTCTTGGGCATTGATTCCGATTAGTCCGAGATAATCGTCTACTTCTCCTGCCTCAGTGAGTTGTCCACCAGGTGTCTCCCCGATAACGAGTGTCTTGAGCATGTATCTTGCGGCGTAAAGTGCAGCACTGTACGCAGCCGGACCGAGACCTACAATGATTAAATCAAAAGTTTCACCGGGTTTAACATCAGCCGATTTTGGTATAAGACTCATATTTACATTTCACTTCTCTTCGAATTTAAGGCTTTCTGAACTTTCATTTATAAGGTGCTTTTGGGACTTAAACTTTGTGAAAATACTTTTAGTAACTGGAAAATTAGCGTTTAAAGCCGTCGAGGAAGTGGCTAAAAAGATCAACGCTGATGTTTTAGTTTTGGATTATCCAGTTGCAGCTCTGATGACGACGGAGTATATAGCGGAGAGTCTAAAGAAGTTTTGGGACAAAGTGAACAGCTTTGATCTTATTATAATTCCGGGGTTGTCAAGTGGGGATGCAAAAACCATTGAAGAAAAAGTGGGGATAAGAGCCTACAAAGGTACTGAGGACATTCACGATCTCCCATTTGCGTTAGATCTATTAAAGAAGGGGTATGAATTGTCTACAGTATATCCTGCCGATAAATTTATCCAAATTGAGAGGGGTAAGAACCTGGAAGACACTTTGAGAAGTGTCGAGGAGTCTGGCTATTACAAATTCGAGGTGGATAACGTAAAGATTCCTGTTGTACCTCCCCCTTTTAGGATCTTTCTCGAGGTCGATGCGACCAAACCGCGGAGGGAACTCGAAGATGAGGTATTAGAGAAAATAGACTTTATAGATGTTTTAGTCCTAGGTTTTCCCAACGGTCATAATGATTTAGATGATGTTAGGAGTAAGGTAGCATCTCTAAGAGAGTTAATACCGGTCGCTATAGATTCTGCATCTCCAGAGGAGCTGATTGAAGGTGTCAAAGCCGGAGCAGGTTTCGTGTTCAACCTAAACGAGGAGAACATCGAAAAACTTGAGGTAATTAAAAAGGACGCCTCATTTGTGATCGCACCTTATTCAACGGAGAATAGGGCTGAAATCACGCTTAAGTTGTACGAGAGGGCTAAACAAAAAGGTTTTGAAAAAGTAGTACTAGACCCCGTATTATCTCCACCACTTTACGGAGTAGTTGAAAGTATAATTGAATTCAAGAAAGTGAGGGAAGCCATAAAGGATGAGCCAATGCTCATGGGAATACTAAACGTTACAGAGCTAATAGACGCGGACAGTGTTGGAGTAAATGCGTTAATGACTACAATAGCTGGAGAGTTAGGTGTGGGGAACTTACTAATTATGGATAAGGGTAAGACTAGGGGGTCTGCACTTGAAGTCAAGAAAGCATCACAAATGGTTAGCATAGCTATGAAAGAACATAAAGTTCCTAAGGACCTAGGAATCGATTTACTTATCCTTAAAGACAAAAAAAGAGGAAAAGTGGATACTAGTAGTACTGACCTTTACTCGCCCGAGATAGTTGAAGGTCACATAGAGCCTAAGGATATGGACGAAGGTTTCGTAAAGATTGTTAAGGATAACAAATATATCTACCTCAACTGGTACGGAAAGCAGAAGTTCACGTTAATAGGAGCTGACGGTTTGAGTATCGGTAGAAGACTTCTTGAGAAGACTAGGGTAAATGCGGAGCACGCACTATACATAGGCTATGAGTTAGCTAAAGCCGAGATAGCTCTTAACTTGGGTAAAGAATATATTCAAGATAAACCACTCTTCAAACCGTATGGATATAACAGCGTCAGTACCGAACGTAATAGAAAAAACGGCTAAAAATAAAAAATTAAGAGTTTACATCGCATTAATTCCTCCTATAGTTACTCATGACGATTTTTTGGACGAGTTAAAACGTAACGGATTCAATATCTCGGATGCTTGCAGATATGATAAAGCGCTTTGTTACGCAAAAGTGTTCGGCGGTGTAGTGATAAGTAATGACAAATCGTTCATCCATGTGCATCTGGAGGGTTTCGTTTATGAAGGAAATAAGGGAGAACAATTTTCCCCTTGTTCCTTCACTGAAAACCCTTATGCGTGTTATGCTTTTGACGACGGTAGTGTTTTATGCTTCACTAAGGAAAAAAGGGGAAAGTTCATAGATAATATAGGCTTAAGGCTAATAGTTAGATAGTCAGTCAAGGATATTCAATTATTGCGTAACTACCTTCTCCTTCATATATCTTTAATTTCACGTTATACTTGCCACCTAGCTTTCCGAAAATTTCCTTAGCTATTTCAAATCCTATATACTCAACCGTCGGATAATTAGCTTCTATAACTTTTATTTCAAGCTTAAAGGGGCCTGTTATTGAGACCTTTTCTAAGTCCTTTTTAGGGATCAACAGCTTATGATCCCACTCCTTAATAATTTCAAGTAACGTAGTCTTTAACAGACCGAAATCTATTACGAAACCTGTCTTAGGGTCTATTCCATCTCCCTCTACTTCTGCTGATATTTTGTACGTGTGACCATGTAACTGGTCGTTACCCTCTGAAGAAAGCGTGTAGTGGGCTGAATCGAATGATAAGCCTTCAACTCCTACCCTTACTTTCATTTAGAGCCCTCCTGATGTTTTTGTTGAGATGTTCCCATAAAGACTCGCTTAAATACCTTATTTCATGGCATAAGTTGACCAACTGCTCTTCTTTCTTAATCTCCTCGATAGTCTTGTATACACTCATTAGCTCCTCGAACCTACCCTTAAACACTACTCTGTCTTCGTAACTAAGAGTGTCGGAGCCAATAGTGTAATCCCCTCCAACCTCAACTATTCTGTAAAAAGAATAGGCAAGCTCGTAGGTGTTAACTCTAATTGGCATTCGAGACTCTAACTCCCTTATCAAAACGTCTACCCTGTCTTCAATTAGAGATTTAAGGGAGTCTATGACCTCTAACTGTTGTCTGAAAGCCTCCACGTTTAACAAATCCTTAAAACGGGAGGACTTTATACACTCTGTACCACATGGTATTTCTATCTCTAGGACTTTCAATTTCTCTATGGGCGGAGCTGTTAAATAATCGTCAACTATATTACTCATAATTAACAGTTTGAGAGGTAAGTAATAAAGTATGAAAGAGCTTTTTGACGTCGTAGAAGATTTCCTAGGCAGAGTAATACAACACTATGGTACCAAAGTCGACACTATAATACTCGGTGGTCCCGCTATAGAAGAAGAGGACGTGAATAAACCAGTCTTTGTTCTCATTGTCATTAAAGGCGTAAAGAAGATTTCTTTCTTAGCCAGACAAGAGATCGTGGAATATTTCATGAAGAAAGTTGAAGCCGAGAAGGTTTACTCCAATTACGTAATTTATACGGGGCACAGACCTTTGATTTACACATTGTTAGTAGACCCCTCAGAACTGGAGTATCATATTCCCTTAGTAGTCTACTTATCGACTAAAGGCGTGTTAGTCTACGGCAATATGGAAGTTCCTAAACTACCTTCATTCGGTAATGTTATAAGAATGGGCGAAATTAACAAGGGAGATGTGGTCGATCTATGAACAACAGCGCCCTTGCTTCGGAATATTTAACTAAGGCTATGAGGAATTTGAGCAACGCTAAGTCGGCCTACGAAGAAGGTGACCTGATTGACAGCTTATGTTATATTTATAACGTAGTCGAAGAAATAAGTGCAAGCATACTAGGACTTTACGGCTTTTATTATCCTTACGATCACAAGGCACAAATGTTAAACGTGATTGTAAACAAGGTTAGAGAGAAAGAAATCACGCTAATAAGAAAATTACAACTCCTAGAACAAAGACTCTATCCGATTATCCTTGTTGACGAGTCTTCGCTCAAAGAGGGTTCAGTAGTGGCTAGGAATGTTGAAGTGAAGAACTTGCTTCAGGAAGTTGAAGATTTATTCGAGCTAGCAAATACTGTATTTGATGAGTTCCATCATTGACTTAGACAAGGATACTTGTAGCTCGGACGTTATTGAAGCCTTAAATAATTATTTTCGTAACGTAATATACAAAATAAATAAGAATAGTGCTTATTTTGAAGAGATTATAAACAAATACAAAATTGAAATAATCAGAGACGAAGGTGATGTGATTTATTTTCGCGTGATATCTTCTTCTGGTTGAACTTTTATTCACAGATCAGAAAACAACTTGGGTTTAGAGAAGAAGAAGACTATTATTCGGCAGTGCTTCTTGATCAGCTATTAGCAAATAACTATGAGGACTATACTGAGGAATTACGTAACCTAATCCGCGGAAAGACTGTCGCAGTAGTGGGTGCTGGTCCGAATTTAGAACAAGTAGAATATTTGGACGAAGATGTAATAATATCGTCTGACGGTGCGACAAATTATTTAGTATCTAAGGGCATTAAGCCCGATGTAATAGTGACGGATCTCGACGGAATTTCAGTCTATCCAAAAAACTCAATATATGTGGTTTTAGCTCATGGTAATAACTCGGAATATCTGGTAAGCAAATTTCCATTTATTTCTGGCAGAAAACTCATCGGTACTTGTCAAGTGTTTCCTTTTGGTAGGCTAAAGTTATTCGGAGGATTTACTGATGGTGATAGGGCTGTAGTCTTAGCTTCTCTGTTTCAAGCTAAGGCTATAAGACTGTACGGAATGGACTTCGATTCAGGGGTTGTAGGTAAATATTCTAAGCCTTATTATGAAAATAATTTACCTGCATCGTGGATTAAGAAAAATAAGTTAAAAATTGCTAAGCACGTAATTGAAGAGGTTTTTAATAAAACTTTATAATTGTATAAGCAAAGAAAAATTTGGGATGTCTTTTCTTTGTTAACTCAAAAAAAGTCAGGATATTTGACACGACCCTGAGAGATGGAGAGCAAGCACCCGGAATAGACTTAACTATAGAGCAAAAGGTAAGAATAGCAAAACAACTAGCAGACCTAGGAGTAGACGTAATAGAGGCAGGATTTCCAGCGGCATCTGAAGGAGAGTTCGAGGCGACTAAGAAGATATTAGACGAAGTAGGGGATATGGTAGAGGTAATAGGGTTATCAAGGGCTGTAAAGCAAGATATAGATAGAACTATAGATACTGGTATAGCAAGTATTCACGTATTCATTGCAACATCAGATATACACTTAAAGTACAAGCTGAAAATGACGAGGGAGCAAGTTCTAGATAGGATATATGAGTCAGTAAGGTATGCGAAAGACCACGGTTTGATTGTGGAGTATTCACCTGAGGATGCGACAAGAACTGATGAAGAGTTCCTACTTAAGGCTGTTAAAACTGCTGTAGAAGCGGGAGCTGATAGAGTTAATATTCCAGATACCGTGGGTGTAATGCACCCCTTCAAGTTTTACGATTTGATAAGTAAGGTAGTAAAGGTCGCTGACGGGAAGATAATAAGCGTACATTGTCACAACGATTTCGGTTTAGCTACGGCTAATTCGATAGCAGGTGTTATGGCAGGAGCCAGGCAAGTACATGTGACTGTTAACGGTATAGGTGAGAGGGCTGGAAACGCTTCACTGGAAGAGGTGGTTATGGCGTTAAAGAAATTACTCGGTTATGAGGTCGGAGTAAAAACTTATAAATTGTATGAGACTTCGAAGTTGGTTTCGGAATTAACGGGGGTACCCGTACCTTACTTTAAGGCAATCGTAGGAGAGAATGCGTTCGGTCACGAGTCAGGTATTCACGTTCATGGTGTTATCGAAAACCCCTTAACTTACGAGCCAATATCACCTGAAGAAGTTGGAAACTTCAGGAGGATAGCATTAGGAAAGCACAGCGGAATTCACGGGTTAAAGAAATTGTTATCTGATCAAGGTATTGAGCTTACAGACGATGAGTTAAGAGAGGTTTTGAAGGAGATAAAAGCACTTGCTGAAACCGGACACAAGGTAACAGTAGACGATGCAAAAGCGATAGCTATTAAAGTTTCTACTAAAAAAATAAATGCATGATAAGATTTTTATTACACTCGGCATTTTTTCTAGATAATTTAATATTAATTGACCCCCATGACGGTGGAAGTATTGGATTACCGAGACCTGAGGTTAAAGCCTCACTAATTCTAATCACCCATAATCATTACGACCATAATGCATATGAAATAATACCTCATGAAACCGTGAAACTTAAGTATTACGGAGAATTTACGTACAAAAACTATACAATAAAGGGGATAAAGGCTTACCACGATAAAGAGAAAGGTAAAAGAAGGGGAGAGACTGCTATATATAAAATAACGTCACCCAACGGAAAAACCTACGTGCATTTAGGTGATCTAGGGCACTTATTAGATGAAAAGTCAGTTGATGAATTGAAAAATCCAGATTACTTAATGATTCCCGTTGGAGGTGTGATAACTATAAACCCGTCAGAGGCTATTCAACTTATCAAGGCGTTAAACCCTAAAGTAGTTTTTCCTATGCATTATTGGGTTAAAGGACACTACATGCCATTAGATCCTATAGAGCCTTTCTTGCAACTAGCGAACACTGAGGGGATAAAGATAATTCAAATAAATAAGCCTGAAGTAAACGAGGAAACTATAGAAAAGGGAAGCGTCGTGTACTTCAATATATACTAAATAGCAGTTCAACAACATTCATCCTTCATTTGAACACATTATGACAGAGTTTAGGACATACATAAGCAACGTGTAAACCCTGATCTACTCCTCTAGATATAGATTTCCATTACGACGTGGTATATTTAATTTATTAACAATAACTGGTGCGATTTTCTACTCAGTTTTCTGAAAAAATGATGTAACTTACGTTAATGGATAAAAGTGTAGAAATCATAAGATTAAAATCAGAAACAAAAAAGAAGCTTACAGAGATCTTCATTATACTAGAAAAATACCGATAAAAGGGTTTCATACGATGAAGCTATAAGTTATTTGATCGAAAGTTAGTTAAAAACAAAGAAATTACCGAAAAGTTATTTGGAATTACGAAAGGATATAATCTGGATAAGGAACTCTTGGAGGGTCACAAGAAGACAAACGATAACAAAGTAGTATTAGACCCTGAAGTTATTCTCTCATTACTTTTGGGAAAAATCATAGAATTTTATAATAAAAATAAAATTAGGAAACTTGAACATAAAAAGGCAAATTAATATTAAAGGATTGGTTAAAATCTGGTTATTTTAAGGTAGTAGAGAGTTTAAATCTGAAATTCTACACCACACAAATGTGAGCACTTTACTTTCTTTAGCTGATTGTTTTACTTAACAACTGTTAAGTTTCCTTAGACTAAAGCAGTACTCAGAAGAGAAGAGGAATTATCAAGGTGTAATATAAATAAAAAATGTAATATAAAGGAAGTTAAATTTATTGACCAAAAACATCCAAACAGATTCATTAATCCCTTTCCATCAATCTTAGCCTACTGCTAGTAAAATCTAACTTATAGTTGTCTCCTATGCATATAGTCTATTTAACAAAAATACAAAGAGATGGGCGTAAAAGGTTGGATTATAAAAAGACAATGCCTTAAGGGCTTCAAACCATTAAACCTATGGCTTGCCGTCCTTTTACAAGGATAAAAGAAACGATTATAGCTTTACTTTCTCTACTTTAGCAACCGGAACAGTCTCCTTTTCTAATTCTCCTTTTACTAACGTTTCGATTGCTTTTCTGATTGCCTCTGATCTATTTAAATTATATCTTATTGCATATCTGTCTAATAGTTCTAATAAGTCTTCTTCTACCTTAAATGTTACAACTCTCATCTTACTACCCAAATTAATACTCCTCTTGCTTCGGTTTAAATATTATCTGGAGCGGTATTTCCATATTCCACTTACGAGAGGAAGATTACTTGATGAAGATTAATATATTTGTTTTCATATACTTTTATTCAGAGGAGAATACACATTGCCCACTATACACTTATCTTTGCCAGAATCACTTTACGAGGAATTGAAGAGAAAGGCCGATGAGATGGGAGTGCAGATTACAGACTTAGTGAAATTTTACATAAGGAGTGGGCTAAAGAACTCCTTTGATGAGGAGGATAACGATGAAAAAGAAGACGATAAATACTCTAGACTAGAAGAAAATATGGTGTTCCTAGAAGCAAGAATAGCACAGCTGGAGAGTATGGTCAATGAGCTTATCAAGAAACTATATGAGAAGGAAGCTGAGGATGAGGAAGTGGAAATTATAAATAAGGATAGTAAATAATTATAATTGGGCCTACGCGAAATGCCCTTGTGTCCCAAGGGCTTATGAACGTAGGTGGGTCCCCCCAATCCTTAGAATAGGATCATTCTAACTCATTCTAAAAATGATGTTACAGGGACGTCCTGATAAAGATACTTAAAAAAGATGATGAATTGATTCCTCGAACTGATTACATTACAATTAGGGTTACGGTTCTCAGTATAGCCGAGTTCTTCCTTATCTGTGCAATTACCTTATTTAACTCGTCCAAGTTTTCTGCATTTATCTCAATTACTACATCGTATTCTCCATATACGGGGTTTGCTTCCTTAACCCCGTTGATCTTTTTAACTTCATTAGCTACGTCTGTTTCTTTCCCAACAGTTGTTACGATTAAAACGTAGGCTTTTACTCCCATGATCTAATCATTAGTGTATAAAAATAAAATATTTTTCATTTTAAGAGAAGTCTCTCAGAGTCAAATGCCCTGGATGATAAATATATTAAAAATACAGAGACTAGAAACGTTACTAATAAAGAGAATATGGATTCTTGTATTGATCCGAATACATATAGGAGTAACCCAAGACTAATTTGCACGTATGGTATAATGTATATAGTAGACAAGGGAAAACTTAGTTGGGCAGGATTTATAAACAGTGCAGTAAACGAGGCTATCATTCCAAAGCTTATTACTATAAAGTTAATCACTTGAATATTTCTAACTGATCCACCTAATATTACTAGAAATATTAAACTTAGCGCTCCGGTTAACAGCACTGATAAAAGGTACACGATAACTATCATTCCTAAGAAGGGTAATGTCAGGCTAATATTAAGACTGAGGGATACACTGGATAGTAATACGAATAAGAGGGTACCAATTATATCCCCGAGAGAAGAGAATAGCCCTAAGACTGAAGCCACTATTAACTTAGAGAAGAGAAACGACCTTACTGAAAGTGGTGTAGCCAGTAATGATTCGAGAGTTCTCCTTTCCCTTTCTCCGGTTATTCCCTCAAGCAAATAGAATACTATCGGAGTTGCACTGGGGAATATTATTAACGCTATTATTCTCGTAAGCTCTGCTAATTGTCCAGCGCTACTTGAAGTAGGGTGTCCAGTTACGGTTCTGTAACCAAGGAGTAGGTATATAGGTTCTCTTATATCTACAACCGACACGTTTATTTTTGCCTCATGTTCCAAGTAATAAATTCTAGAGTTGGATATATTAAGTAACAACTGATATAACGCACCCTGAGCTAGATCTGATGCTTGCTGATTAGATGAGATAACCACTTGATAAATTATGTAAGCCTGCCTACTTATGTTGCTAGCGTTCTGATAAAAGTCGTTAGGAAACTCTATGATTACGTCCGGATACATTGAGGAGGATATATTGGTCTCAACTATTCCTCCTCTGCTCTGAATATAATTGGTAACAATACTAACGTAGAAGTCATTTAACGGGTTATGGTTTATCACGGCTATAACCGGAGGTTGGGCAGAAACCGAGGCATAAAGGACTATCCCTACTATGGGGAGCAGAATAAATGGTAAAATTATTGTGGAAAGTAACAGCTTCTTATCCCTCTTTATTTCAGTGAACTCTTTAGCTAGGAACACTCTGATCACGGCTAACCACCTTTAGGAAAGCTTCCTCCAAGTTTCTGACTCCCAGTTTTTCTGTTATCTCAGTAGGGGTACCTATCTGTATTATCTTTCCGTCGTTTATCATTGCTACTTTGTTACACATGTACTCCACTTCGAGCATGTTGTGTGAAGAAAGGATTATAGTGCTTCCCAATTTTTTAGCCATATTGCTTATGACATTCCTTATCCTCACAGAAGATTCGACGTCTAATGCAGAGGTAGGCTCGTCGAGGATAGCTAGTTTAGGCTTAGTCATTAATGTTCTGGCTACAATTAACCTCCTTTTCATGCCTCTGCTGTATGTGGAAGTCTTCTCGTATATTTTTTTCCCTAAGTCTGCAATTTTTACGCCTATCTCTACATACTCTTCAACGAGTTTTTTGTCACCTCTAGCATAAATTTCCGCGAATAAGTTCAGGTTCTCTAAGCCAGTGAGCCTTTCATACGGAAAAGCGTCTTCGGGCATGTATGAGATGAGTCCTAACTCCTTAGCCTTTTCTGGTTTGTAAGAGAAGACACTTACTTCTCCCTCATATCTTTTGATAATCCCAGCTATTATCCTCAGGGTAGTAGTCTTTCCCGCGCCATTAGGTCCAATGAGGCCAAAAACGTCTTCCTTAAATACATCGAAGGTAATGCCCTTGAGAATTAGGGAATTGTTAAACTTTTTAAAAACGTTGGTAACACTTACGGCTATCTCGGAATTCATTATACCATAATATATACTTTGTTAAAATTTAAAATCGTTAGAAAAAAACTAGTTGTGATTACTGGGAGTATCAGAGACAGAACTGCCGAGTTCCTATTAAAGTTCGGAGAGAGAGGAGAATTTGTATTGAGGGCTGCATTGGAGTACAGCGAAGAGAACGAGAATAAAGAGTTAGGTGATTTCAGTTACAAAGGGGTCGTTGACAAACTCATAGACATGGGTTATAACTTTGACCCTAAAATGCTCTTACGAAGCTTAGAAAAGGATTTCGGTATAACGGAAACTACATACAAAAGTTCCAATCAGCACTGGTGGAAGTTCTTAGACAAGGAACAAGTCTCTTTTGCGCTTTCTGATTCCGGTCAACAAGACCCAAGGGTTAGACTTATCTTCCTAAAATTTTACTCTCTTGATCCGAAGGAGCTTCAACGTAAGCTAGAATTCTACTCTAGGAAAACTGTTCTTTCGGAGATGGACAAGAAAAACTTCAGGAAGTTAGTCTTTGATGAAATAGAACAACTAACGCAATTATATGATGATGCTATTCAGTATGAGGAGACTCAAGGAATTGCAAAGCAGATTAACAAGTTATTAACCTTAGCTTATAAAGTAGGGAAGAGGATTTATGGCAAAGGTTTCGATCAGGGATTTTCTGAAGAAGAAGGAGAGGAAAGAAAGGATAACCATGCTCACAGCTTACGACTACCCGACAGCGAAAGTGATATCTAATACAGATTTGGATGGAATCCTTGTAGGAGACTCATTAGGGATGGTAGTTCTTGGTCTAGAGAATACTTTGAATGTTACAATGTCGGATATGGTAAGACATGTATCAGCTGTTGCCAGAGCTAAGCCGAAACAGTTAATTGTTGCAGACATGCCTTTTCTCTCCTACGAGGTCTCGGTTAATGAAGGGGTAAGAAATGCGGGAAAATTAACTAGAAATGGTGCTGACGCAGTTAAGTTAGAAGGAGGAGAAGAAGTTGTTGACGTAATAAGGGCGATAATTAAGGCAGGAATCCCGGTCATGGGGCATATAGGTTTGACTCCCCAGCGTTTTCTGAGAATAGGAGGTTTCAGGACTATAGGAAAGAGAGAGAAGGAAGCCGAGCAACTCATAAGGGATGCTAAAGCATTAGAAGATGCAGGTGTGTTTTCAATTGTCGTTGAAAACACTTACGCCGAAGTTGCAAAAAAGATCACAGAAAGTGTGAGTGTTCCTACAATATGTATTGGTGCAGGTCCTTATTGCGATGGACAAATACTTGTTATTCACGATCTGTTGGGCTTTACTGACTTCTCACCCTATTTCGCAAAGGCATACGTAAATCTAAAAGAGATAATTGATAAGGCAGTTAACGAATACATAAACGATGTAAAGAGCGGTAAATTCCCAGCTAGAGAAAACTACAAGGAAATTTCAGATAACCGTTGAGCTATAAACCTCAAGGAGGTAGTGAGTACTGTTTTATTATCGTATTTTTTAACTATCTCCTCTAGTGTATCTCTGCTATAGCTCTTCATTGCCCTCGCGTATTTTATCAAGATTGGGAAAGCCCTTATCACGTTGTCTACAATAGTTATTGACGCCATTCTTGCAGTCCTAGACAGAGGATTTAGGTCGATCGCTATTACCTTTTTCCCCATCCTCGTTAAAGCCTCAGTTCTGTCACCGTCCTCCAGAGCTAGTAAGACTACGTCGGCAATTAATATCCCTCTCGGACTTACCCTTCTCCTTTCACTGAATAACTCAGGTATTGTGGCTGAGGCGTCTTCACCCACTCCCAGAACTTCTTCAGCCCCCGCTTCTCTTAGAACTTTTTCAATAGCCTTTTCTCTTTCAACAGTTCTGTAGAACAAGTTTACCTCAATCTTTGCGTTTACTTCTTTTGCTAGCTCCACGATCTCTTTAGGCACAAGAGCCGCCATATTTCCGTTAACTGATATCACGGGATGTTTAGCTAGTAAAAGTGTTGCTACAGAGGCTTTGATCGCGTCTATTGCAAATTGTTGAGTCTTTTCCCCTATTAGATAATCGAAGCATTCCCCCCTTCCGTGAGCTATCAGCCCTTGTGGGACCACATACCCTTCCTCTAATCCTTCTACGATTTTTTCCCTTATTATGAGGGATTCTTTTCTGGGGTGGTTTTCTGGGATCAGTGAACGGACACTCCACTCCTTGCTACCTTGTGCTTTATCCATCCTTCTTCACACTCTCCTAGTTTAAGTATTAAGCCTTTCTTTTTAAATGAGTCTTTATACGGAGAGATAAAACCTAATTCCTCTGTGAACTTCTTCGCCACTTCGAAGAATTTGTGGATAGTAGGATTAAGGAGGAACTGGTTTATGTAGTTTAATGCATGTTCGTTGGTCTTGAGGAGAAGGCTCGTTGAAAGTCGTGACTCTGGTAAACTACAGATTTGTACGTCATCCGTAACTGTAAATACTTCCACTTCCCCTATAGTAGGTGCGCCAGGTTTTTTTCTGTAAACTATCCCGCCTCCGTAATACTCCGAAATAACGTCGCCTAGACCGTTTTTTGACAGGACCTCGCTTTCGTGAGCTGTAAGTAATGCCTTCCTTAAATCCGTTAATCCCAATTCATAAGCTATTATTGCGTATCCTAAGCTTATTGCACCGCTCATTCCGTAACCATAACCCAAAGGTACTTCGCTGTATACATCTATAGATAACGTACCCAACTTCTTCAATGTAAGTAAGTTCTTGAAGTTATCTAGTTCCAATCTATCACCGTTACTTCTGATGACGGTTATCTTTTCACGGTCGCTCAATTTTCCGGTTACAACTAGTTTTGGTTCTAATGTTAAAGAAAGACCTATTGAACCACTTTTTGAGATGTCGTTATCATAAACTGGGTACCAGACTCCAGAAACATTTAGTGGTACTGATACCTCTAAGTGCAATTTGTACAAAAGTTTATAGGCCCAAGTATATATATTAATCTCTTAATCAATCTTACAGTGAGTAATAAATGACGATAATTACAGACGCGTCACTCTTTAGTAGAGCTTTGACTACAATAGACATTAAGAAAATAGAGAAGTATCTCGATAAAACTGAGCAAGTAGTTTACGTGGGCAAGGCTACATCCGTCTCAGGTGACTTAATAAGATATGCTAGAGCCAAATATGTCGCATCTCCTAACCTTTTAGGTAATGGAAATAAGATAGAGGAGAGCAAAGAACAGGGCGGTTCTTCAGTTTATAAATACTATAATGTGGCCCCTGGTTTAACATTCGAGGACTTATTAACTGAGTTAAAGCCTTTGGGCTTTGTACCCGTTCTTTTACCCTTCTACCTGAAGGGAACAGTAGGAGGGTTTATATCGAGTAATGGTTCAGGATTTGGTAGTTATAAGTTCGGTTTTGTGAGGGGTAAAAAGGAAGTACACAAGCTTGTTGGATCTAATGTAGCAACTGTAATGACAGCTAAGTATCCAGAGGTCATAGAAGTAGACACGGAGACAGAATATGCGTGGAGTGCCGTAATTGTAGACGGTAAGGAAAGGTATTATTTGCCCTCATTTTACGCTAAATTTTTGGGTATAAGCAGTAGTGGTAACGTGGATTCCTATACTTTGCTTAGTGACTTTAGCTCTCAGATAATAAGAAGTTTTAAGAGGGATTATTTCCCTCTAATCCTTTTATATCCTCCGACTTCCAGAAATAAGATCTTTTCGATCCCGAACTATGAGGAAGTTTTGACTTACATTATAAATTATAACTCGCCTGAGAAGTATTACGTAACTATAGGTAACGCAAAATTTAATGATCTGGAGAAGATCTCTGAATTCCTGCTTAAAAACAAAGATGTAAAACCTTTTCCCAGCCCAAGGGAATATACAACATTAGAATTAACAATTCTTAAAGAGATTGGAAAGAAAGTAAAGACACCTAAACAATACAGTAAAATATCCAAATTATACGTAGACTCGTTAAAGTGCATAAATTGTGGGTTATGTTTAGATGTTTGTTTAGCATATAAAATAACGGGTAACCCAGTCTTTTCTCCCATGGGTAGAATAGGTCGTCTTATATTTGAAGAGACTAGCTTCGAAACATGTTTCGGTTGTGCTAAAGACGAGGAGATATGTCCAGTAAATATCCCTATTAGTGAATTAATGACTGAAGGTTTAAACAAAGTATCACCAACTACTAAGCCTCCGATTGAGATATCTGACGTGACGGCTGACATAAGAGCACTTGAGAAGAAGTTAAATGAGAAGTATAGGAATAGACCTCTATTCTTCCTATTTGTGGGGTGTGCTGCTAAATATGATCCTATCGGTCTGAGAGGGTTCTTACAGTTCTTATTAGATAATGGAGATAACCTCCCTGCACAATTCTCTCCTAGAGTTAGACTAATCTCTGGGAGGTGCTGTGGCTTCGATGATTATTTAGCAGGAGATGACGAAGGAGCAAGGAAGAAAGTTATATCAATTATTGAAGAAAAGAACAACAGTGGGGCTATAAACGTATACTTTATGTGTCCGGAGGGTTTGTACGTTTACAACAAGTTTTCAGACCAAAAGGGGATTTTAGCTTATGAGGTAATTAAGGATAAAGTCCAAGGAAAAATACATACCGGTTGTTGGGCTAAGAAATTAGGAATTGAAGGTGATGATGATGAGTGTGCGGGTTTGACTTTTACTACTTATCAGGGTTTTCCATTCCCTTATAGCAAAAAGCAAGTAGCGACAATATGCCCTTTCTCGACGTGGAAGTTCGGAACTTTATCGGTATACGGTCAACTTTATAAAGAGAACGTAATTCAGCAGACCGAAGTCGCCGAGAATGCTGCTGATGCTGAGAAAGATATCTTAGATTTAGCACTTGTTTCGATGAAAGATGCGTTAATCCAGTCAGTAGATGAAATTGCAGAAAAAGTCGGGCTATGGAGCCTAGGAGGAGAGCAGTACTTCATAACAATTACCTTCCCTATATTGTCAAAACACTTCAGTGACACTTATAAGAGCAACCTAAAGGCATCTGACAAAAAGGATTTAATCGTCAAGTATCTAAATTCCATAATAAACGACCCCATAATGTTAGAGAGTAAGCTGACTTTAGTTGTTGATTACCTTAAGAGCCAGAACTATGAAGATGTAGTTTCAGATGCCCAGTCCAAGATAGTTACCTCACCAAGGCTAGAGTTCTCTATGGCAGATATAGCTAAGTCAGAGGAGATGAAAAAGGCTTTAAGGGAGATAATTAGAAGAGCAATATCTACTAAAACGATAGAAAGGATATTTAAGGACGTATTATATTCTTGAAATAAGCTATTTGGTAAAAGTTTTTAATCTTTACGGATTACATTATAAATCATGAAGGCGTTATTTAAAGGAGTTTTAATAACAATTGTAATTTTAATCTCAGTATTAGGTTTCCTTATGTTTGAAACACATAGCCTAGCGTCTAGCTCACAACAAACTACTTTAGAAGATCCACACTACATAGGTACAATCTATATATACAATCTTTCCGCATTAAGTAGCTTTGTTTCGGCTTATGGTTACAATGTGAGTAATCTCACTAAAATATTCGGAGAAGGAGTAATTCACGTACTTGAGTACAACAACACAAGAGGAGTACTAGGTTATATTCAAGTGGAAGGACCGGAAGCTTCCTTAATATTTTATTATATAAACTCGACTTTAACACAGCACGGGTTCAAACAAGGCTCTTATAAGAACCTCATATACTATTACGCCAACAAAACTGCAATAGGTTTCGACGGTCATTACGTGTATTTTGCTCACGATAACATATCCGCGTCTGAAGCCGTAAATATGATAATTTCTCTGTATAACTCTCCTAAGGTTCTACCTTCCCCAATAAGCGGCTTAATATTTCAAGGATATGTAAAGAACACGAGTTTTGAAGGGTTTGCCAATGACCAGATGATAATACTAAAGGCTAACTCAACCTCTGCAAACTTCACAAAGCTTGAAAATCTATTCCATTTCTTCCTATTCGAAACCCATAAGTATAGTTTTGAAGGAAATGTTATAGTAAAGAACTCTACGGCAGTAGTTTATGAATTGACTGCACAGAAAGACAACGGACAGTCTTTATACGTCATAATAGGTATTGAAAAGGGAACCAATGGAGTGGATTATGGCGCTATGATAATTTCTCCTAAACAAATAAATTACACTGAAATCTTTAACTATCTGTGAAATACGATAATTTAACCTATCTTTTTTATATTCTTAAGTTCTTCATTTTATCAAGATTTACTAAAAGCTTTGTCATATTAACTATTGTATTTTCTGGTTTAATGGTGTTGTTTTACCTCAGTATAGGAAAAATAATATTTGTTACCTATCTATCTCCCCAACTAAAAATAAGTGCCCTAGAATTTGTTACGTTCTTCTTAGTCTTTAATTTATTTTCCTCAATAGTCCAAAAGGCAGATTTTGACTTTTTACTGACCTCCCCAGTAAAGACTACAACATTAGCCCTTTTATATGTAGTAGGAAGCATGTTTACCGGGGGAGCTTACTTTATAGTTCTCAGTACTTACATGATTTTGCTCTATCCCCCTCCGTACTCATATATCGCTTTCACCTCTTTTTCAATTTTCGGAATAGCAGTAAGTTCTTTGGCCTTAGCAAAAAACAAGTTCTATATAATCTTTGCATTAGTTTTTCTAAGTTGGTTACCTTATTTTCACTTCTACTTTACACCAACAGCGTTAATATTTGGACACTTATTAAGCGGAATTCTAAGCTCCCTAATCCTTTCTGCACTCGTACTTTATTACTCCGTTAGGTATGCTGATTTACAACTATCTGGGTCTAAAGTTAGAACCAAAAGAAGCAGTCTCATTGACGGTAAACAATCTGTTCTTCGTATAATCTTGAATAATTATGAGTTCGTTTGGGGTTATGGTTCTACTTTTTCTGGGAGAAGGATATTCTTCTACATTATCCCTTACTATAAGGCTATAGGGATTTCAGCTCTTATCTCCTTAGTATATTTGTGTGTAGAAATAACTTTTCGCCCATCGTTTTATACGGGGATTATAGCACCTAATGTACTGATCGTGTCCTTTCTGTCTACTACCGGTCTTTATGCACTTTCACAAGAGAGACCTTGGCTTACCTTTATGTCTTTAGACCAGGGGAGAATAATAGCAGAAAAAATAATTATTAAGACTCTACAAACTGCCGTCATCAGCAGTTTCCGATAAGCCGTGAAATTTATATCATTTGGCATCATTCAACATTCCTAATCCTTTTAAGGCTATTAAGTAAGCTGAGGCTGTATGCCTATCAAAACCCTTTTCCCTCATCACCCTTTCGTGATCCTCTGAGTTAGTAGTACCCTTAGGATTAACTAGAATAACGTTAAAACCTAACCTTAACGCTTTAATAACAACGTGAATTAACAACTGCTTCTTAGCAAATCGCGAAACCTTCCTATTACCGCTCTTACTCCTCGTAAATTTCTTCTTCTTAACTAAGAATAAGTCCTCAAAAACAACGTAATCAACACCAATCCTCGATAGGGAATTAAGAGACTCTGAAAGAGCATTCAAACGTAAAGCCCTTGCTTTCTCCTTAGGAAAACCGTGAGAAACAACTTCAGAATACCACCACGTCTTTTTAGCAACGACTTTACCATCCTTGTTAATCACAACAACGTTTAGTCTATCACTGTTCAAATCAAAACCAGCAATTAAACCGTAACCATTGGGTTTTGGTGAAGAGAAGTACTTCAAATATAACCAGAGTGGGATTTGAAGGTGAATCATTGGATAATGCTTGAAACTTACTACAGCACCATAACCCTCTTCTCTCCTTCGAGATAATTCTTCTAATTCTTTAAGCAATGGCAAGTACTCCTTGCCGAAGTAAGCTTTTGCATAAATCCACTTACCCCAAGGGTCTTTAACTCTAACTTCCACGTGGTCTTCCAAAACGTGGAACTTGATATTTCTGTTCCCTTTATCGCTTTTATTTCCCCTACTACCGAACCAAAACTTCCTTATCCTTGCATGAATTATCTCACCCCTCTCTTCCTCCCTTTCTAACAAACCGTCAGTAATTGTCTTAGCTTGTTTTAAAGCGGTTTCAAGGTAAACATAATTTGGTAAGATGTTGTAAAACTCCTTAGTCAGTTCGTCAACACTCTTCCCGTCAAAGAGTGGATTAAGAGCACTCTTAACAACTTGTGAGTAAGCCCTAGCAATCCTAACAACTTTATCCTTATTTTCAAAAATTACCTTACCGTTTATTGTAACGAATTGGAAGTTTTCGAGGGCTTCCCTAGAACAGATAATCCTATTCCTCATCGTCTGGTAGGATGACAATTACTATCACCTCCTTTCCAGCGATTTTACTAACCTTATCCCTAACATTTTTCGGCACGTTTATTGTATACCTCTGATCCCCGTACTTATCCCTACCAGCTGAGGATATGACACCATGGAAAACAATCTGTTCCATATGCTTATAAGTAACCGCAAAGTTTATAAACATTTCCGTTAACATTATCATGTAGAAGAGAACCCTACAATGAACTCGATGAGCAATGTGAGGGGGAGGATGGGTTCGATGAGGCTCCCCATGTCGTGGCTGGGAGTCCATACTCCCTAACCTAGGCGTGGGGAGCCGGACAAGGGGAATGAGGACGAGAGGTTGAATACAAATTCATGAAACCTCAATGAAAGTCCGACCCCTTCCTCTCACTTCCCTTTGTAATTGTAGACTCTATACTAGGAAGATTTACAGTAGGCATATCGCTTTTTAGTGGCGTAATGGCAGGGTACTTAGTCACAGCAATCCTTATGAGTAAACTGAACCCGATACAGTTCAGAGGTGAGGTTTACAACTACAAGGCTGGAAGCGGTATGATAGTGGTTATAATGGTTGATTATATAATTATAGCGCTGACAATTACAGCTGGTCTATTCTTGTTAACTAGCGTCTTGTTCTTGTTAACTTCAGTTTCTGTCCTCATTGTAGCTTTAATAAGAAAAAGTATGTGGGAAAAAATCAGCTTTAACCTTGTTGAGAAAGGTTTTCAGTAGTGATCTCCTCTAGTGGAACAAGATTTGTATCATAGCCTCTGAAAAACCACCATAATGAAGCTACGGCACCCATTCCCCAAAGTGTAAGGTTAAGTAAGACGTAATCAACTAACGGAATACTGCTCGTTAAGTAAACTGATATTGCATAAGAAACTATTGGTATAGTCCTCACAAGACCTATCAGGAAAGCCCTATTTTCCGTAGGGAATAAAAGAGGTTCCAATATTGTCCTTGCTCCCCATGCAAACTCACTGAATAACATGTTTAGTGCTAATAGGATGTAAAACATTACTAGGTAAGCCCCAGTAATACTACTCGCTATCATAACTAGTGCGAGTATCGGTAACATAGTAACAGTACCACCCATATAAGATAACATCACATAAAATCTAGTTCTTATCTTATCCACGATATATGATGCTAAGAAACCAGCTAATACAGTAGCTAGAGAAGCGACAAATACTATCGTGGATAGATAATATTGGTTGTTGGAGAAGTAATAATCTGCGATTGTATATGCCATCAGACCGAAAGTAAGGTACTGGGATACTCCTAAAATAACAAGGAACAAATATCTTGTTCTTAAAGGTATTTTATAGACTCTGATATTGGTCATAGGAGTTACTGCGTCCTCACCTTTGGTTAGTAGCAATTCGGCATTTTTCTCGGCTTCATTCACTTTACCTTTAGTTACGAGCCATCTTACGGACTCCGGTAACGAAAATCTCACGAAAGTCAAGACAACGCTAACCAGTATCGCCGAAAATCCTAATACTTCCATTACAAACGTAGGAGAAGATATCTGTGAGAAGGCTATCAATGATAACGATGCAGCAACAGTTATTCCGATATTATCAAAATTAGGTATTAGAATCAACAGCTTTTCCCTCCACTTTAAGGGGAAGTTCTCAGCTGCGTAAGAAAGTCCAGTAGGTACTTCTCCCTCAACGCCTATATTTGCTAACAGAAGTCCCACAAGCACTAAAGGTAAAAACGCAACACTGGAGGAGGATATATAATAAGCGGCACCAGAGACAATAAGCGCACCAACCAAATAGAGTATTAAAGTAATGTAAAACGTCCTCTTTCTCCCAAGTACTTTGTCTGAGAGATAAGGTAGCAATAACGTTCCTATTAACGGATATAGAGCTGGTAATGCTATGTATATCGGGTTTCCCTTAGCTAGGCTATATGTTAAAGGTGCGATTGAAGTAACAAGTCCCCACATTAAATAGCCTAAGCTGAGGGAGATGAACAGCTTCCAATGATTAATACCCCACTTTGCTTCGTCCACTTTTTCTGTTACTGTTGTCATTATGTAAAAATTTGAATTAAGTAAGTTATAAACTTACTTATAATATGATTATAAAAGGCTGATTAAATACCTCAAAACTTTACGTATCACGAAATAGGGAAACATTCCTTAACTTTCTGTATTAAATACTCTATTTCTTCTTTTTGTGGTTTGGGTACAAAATATCTCCAGCTCTCGTCATTAAGCGAGGGAAAAGCCATCACAATTTTTTTGACAGTCTCACACTCTTCATTATTTCTCATGAGTTTCGAGTTGTCTTTCACGAACTGTTTAAGAAAACGCAATGCAGTTAGAGGCTTACCCATCCTAAGTAAGTTTTCAATTATGTCGATCGTTTGAACCACCAGTGTATAGATCCAATTACAACACCTATGATTAATGAAATTAACCCGTATAAAGAGGTCGAAGTTAGTGGTATCAGATTACTGAAAATACCGTAACCCATAAGGAGGGTAGAAAATATTGAAAGGAGCAAATCAGTCACTGTGACCTTGTTAACTACCTTCCTTTTGAAAAACGGGTAGACAGAGGAGATTATAACATGAGACGAGTATAATGTTATCAAACTGACTTCAGTAGTGTTAGTATACACCGAAACATAAGACTGTGAAACAGCCGCATACGTGTTTATTAACGTGAACATGAAGGCTAGTATTGCTATTGACACTACCATATCCCTTTTGACTAAAGTATACGTTAGCCTTGAAAGGGCTACATACGCGGCTGTAACCGAGCCTATTAAGCTATTAATCGTGAGGATGAAGAATATTAATGCGAATTTACTTCCCATAAACTCTTGAGCTATGTAAAAACCTGGGTATTGAGTCACTTGGAGTAAATTAGAGACACCAACGTTACTATATCCTACGGCGGCTATTTCAAAATAAGACGCGAAGACTACCGTTACAGCTGCAACCCAGTAGGCTATAATATAGGACTTCCCTACGGTTTTTCCCTTACCTTTAGCTTCATATCCCAAGAAGAACGAGGCGCCTCCTCCAGCTAATGTAAATCCAACTGCTAGAGCCCCTGAGAAAAAGTCAGCAGGAGGAACGGTTAGTGATAGAGGAAGGGTTGATACCCCAGTGAGTGATAGGACTTTTATACCCAATATGAAAATTAACGCTACTTCAATGCTTGAAGTTATTAATGCGTAGATCAGTGGTGGTCTTATACCCGTTAGTAGAAGAAGCGTTAAAAGCAGGGGAATCGCGATCTCAAAAATCGCTGGACTTACGTTAAATTCTGAGGGTATAACTATCCCAGCTAGATAGGTTGATGCTGAAGAGAGATATACGCCGTAACTCAACCAATAAAGCCATCCGGCAATTCTCCCTAAGAGTTCACCTCCTCCACTCCTAGCGAAATCGTAAGTACCACCAGTAGTCGCTATGACCTTTGAATAATTATAACCAATCAGAACCCAAAGGAAGTAGATTAATGCCCCCATTATACCTGCTAGGAATGTTGAGGCTAAGGAACTCTGTAATGCGTACGTCAGGTAAGCCGAAACGGATCCAAGTGGGGCGATTGAACTGAGGGACTGAGCGTATATAAGTGAAGATCTAACTGATTCCTCCCTAGGCTCCAACTTCTTGGATAGATTAACCATACGTTTGCTTTAAATAAGGGACGTATTAATTTTTAATTATGGTTAATAAAGAAGAGGTCGAGACTCTGGAGAAAGCTAAAGAAGAACTTCAGGATATACTCTCTGATATAGATGACTTATTAGAGAGAGCTTATAACGGAGAGGATCTGGACAAACGTGACCTAGACAATATATTGAAGAGGCTGGAAGATGTAAGAGATGATTTAAGAGAATTAAGTTGAAAATTCCAATTAAGCTTTAAAGCATAAAATGTAAAATTAAATATATGATAATCGATCCGATATTCCTCTTAAGAATAGTGTTTACAACGATTGGTACGGTGTTAATCGTGTTTGGGGGTATTCACTTGGTTTTCCACAAACTTAATTTACCGGGATTTGAAGGAAAATGGGCTATAAACTTATCCATGACCTTGATATCCTTAAGTATAGCGTTATATCTTCTGTCCTTTCTCGTTCTATAACACTTTTATTTTTACTACAGTTCAAATACCAATCTGGCGATTTTTTCCTCATACTTTTTAACCTCGTTATCAATCCTTTCTTCATAATCTTTAACATCAGCAAGGTTATTGTTCTTCACAAACCAGACGGGCAAAGTTACTTTACCGTCTAGATATTTACCAACGCTCTTGGGAACCCACACTTCCTTCCCTTTAATTACGAGAAGGTAAGCTTTATCGGTCTCCCCTTTGAGCTTTGTATCTAGTGAGATTACCTCGCCTCCTAATCTCTCTTCTACCCTCCTTCTGATCCGTAGGGTCAAGAACTTCACAAGAGAGTTCTTATCTTCAAAATAACTCCCTGCGTATCTGTAAATTGTCATGTCATTAGTTTTGCAGATTTCGATCGTTTCTCCCTCGAACTCAGTACCCTTTATGCAATTAAGGTCTTCTAACGAATCTCCCTTCTTGACGAAATAATCTATAGATATGACTTTCCCGCTTCTCTTGTAAACTCTTTTTATTACCGCGTCATCTTTCTCGTCTAAAATACCCTCAACGTACTTCAGTGATTTCAGCGAGTGCCATGCTTTTTCCTTGAGCTTAACTTGTCTCCATTTTCCACCGTCATAAGTAAAATAATACTCTTCCTCGTTTTTAGATATCTTTCCTATTCTTACGTTTATCGGCATAATTGCGATATACATCTTGGTTAGGAAGACTTAAATTTGTAGATGCTCGCTTAAAAATTTGAATTCTCTTTTTTCTCACAGTAATTTTAAAATTCCCAGTAGATCTCACTATCGTGGACAAATACTTACTTGCACTCCTCGGAGAAGCGGGTGCTACGGGACTCGCGAAAGGCATATATAATGTCAGGAAGGAGGAGAGATTTAAACGTGCTTATGAGAATGAGATGTACCACTGGGAGTATTTCAAGAAGTATAGAAGAAGTATGTTGGAAAAGCCGGTTTTCTACCTCTTATACGTGGTAGGGGTCATTGCTGCTTTGCTTGGCTACAAGGCGATCCGTTACGTTGTGAATAAGGCAGAATCAGGTGCACTAGATTTTTATCTAAAGAACTTTGAACCCACGGGTGAGATAGGAAAGATAATTGAGGACGAGAAACACCATTTCTTACCCTAACCCTCTTTCTATAACTGCTGACATGCAATGTATCCCACCGAACCCTCCAGTTAGGTTTTCAACGTTAATTACAACGGAGTCGACACCCGAAATTTTCAAGTCATAAGGAGAAAGTATTTTCCCAGCATTCAGGGTCAGGAAATTAGTAGCGAACTTTTTAGCCTCATCCAAATTTACGTAGTGTATATTAAACTCCTTCTCCTTAAGGTATGTTAGCATATCTAATCCCCTCCTCACTAATTTCCCTTCAGAATAAACTTCAACAGTACTATGTTGCAGTAGTTCTTTTACACCGACCACCAACTCACGCGATATTACGTTGAAATATGTGTCTAAATGGAAGAACTCTGTTGATATAGGTTCTTTCACTATTACTACTTCTTCACCGCTATTTATTAGTTCTTTAACCCCGTTCATATCGCTTCTGTTCCCCACGCCCACTAAATAAAAGTCCCCCATGGGGTAGAAGTCTCCTCCCTCTAAATATCCCTCCTTTACTTCGCCGTATTTAACAGAGATCGACTCCCAGAAAAGTTTCACCAGTTCCGTCTCAGCACTCCTCTGAGGTTTAGCCATCCTACCTATGACAACCCCGTTCTTTGTTGTTATTTGTTGATCCCTCATAAAGTATAGATTAGATAAGGGGTTTACCAACTCTACTCTTACCTCACCATTAGTCGAAATGAACTTGGGCCTAAGCACCAACAATTTCGCTAAAAACCAAGGATCTGCGTTGACCCCTACTACTCTCTTCAACTTTTCATAAAATTTCTCGTCTTTTAACGCTCTCCTAATAATGCTTCTCAATACTCTGAAAGTAGCCACGCCCTCAGATTTCAACGCGTCTATTAACTCTTCGTACTCTTTTCTAGCCTTAACGAAGTCAAATCTCCTCTTGAAGAGTGACTTTTCAGGCTCTAAAAGCCCGAAAAAGACTTCCAGCCCCGGCTTATGTAATGCCACTTTTTTTAAAGGATCCCATTCGGCTCTCGCATAAGCTCTCATACTATTTATTTTGCGTAAATAGGTTAATTACTTTGTACTGCGCGAAAAATTTTAGAGAAGTAACGTTACTAAGCTTACTACAATCGCAATAGCTCCTAGCATGAAGTTGATCAGATATACTTTCCTAGTCTTGGCTACTTTCATTAATATCCCTATCACCAATATACCCGTTATTAGAGCCGTCACAACTGCTAATATCAGACCCTCTATACCGATATAATGAATTGCGTAACTGACGTTATGCCTCGTGAATACGAGTGTGGTGAAGACAGCACCTAAAGCAGCTGGTATATAGGCTAAATACGAGTACTTGAACGCTTCCTCAGGTTTTATCCCTAATAAAAGCATTGTCGATACCGTCATTCCTGATCGGCTTACCCCCGGTAAGGCGGCTAACCCTTGAGCAAAGCCTATAATGACAATGTGTTTTAGAGACATCTCTCTGAGCTCTCTGGGCTTTATATTCTCTCTCGTAAACTTGATGTAGATGCCATCCAGTATTAGTATAACCCCTAGTACAAGCATTGGTATAGACGGGTTATAAGCGTTCTGTAATAACTTATCGGAGATGACATAAAGCGGTACGCCTACAATACCTGTTACTAGGGTTACTATTACGAGGAATTTAAGTAAGAACTTGTCCCTAAAAACAGCCATGACGTCTTTTCTGAAGTAGATCGATGCAGAGCCTATAGATCCCATTTCCATGAAGAGACCGAAGGTGTAAGCTACGGTTATTGCAAGTCCAATGAGGAAGTGAGAAGCTAGGAGTTCTTGCGTTTTACTACTTATGGGTAACCATTCGGAAATGCCTTGAACTATACCTAAAATTACGGATTTGATCGCGTCGATCATTTTAATCGCCAGTTAGAACAACGAGTTCTAACGATAGTGTCGTTATGTTGATATCGTAAAAAAGGTAAAGATAATAATAGTAATAAGGGTCCTATTACCTTAGGTAACCTTAGGTTAGTCTCAGAGATCAATAGTGGTATTAAAAATAACACAAAATAGGGGTGGTTAAAGTTCAGAGTTAGTAGTAAAACTGAGGTTACTACAATGTAACAATTTCTCATACGTTGTAGAAATATCACTTATCTAATAAAGTTCATGTACATAGTTTATATATAAAAAAGTAGGATACGGATAACTTTATAGGGAAATATAGTTTCAATAGTCGTATGAAAAAATATTGGGCTCTATTTATTTTATTTATAGCCCTTACATTGTACGTAAAAGCAGTCGGGGAACAAAATATCCCCCTAAACGTCGAGGTATTTAAACTGATAAATTATCACCAAATTTCATTTCTTAACCCTATAATGGTCTTATTATCTAAATACGGAAGGGAATACGTTTGGATCCCTGTAACAGCAATACTATTCGTTTTCAAGAAGACTAGAAAAATTGCAATAACTTTAGCTGGATCCTTTATACTCGCCATAATTCTCGGTGAGGCGAGCAAATATTTAGTATCACAACTGAGGCCATTTTATTATGTTTCCCCCGATTATCTATTAGTCAGTAAGTCTCACGATTTCAGCTACCCCTCAGGCCATGCGTTAATTGTAGGAGATGGGGCGATAGTCATAGCTTTTACAGCTCCTAAATGGGTATGGGTTCCTCTATTAATTGAAGCTTTACTCGTATCCTATTCGAGGGTTTACGTAGGTGTCCATTGGCCCTTGGATGTGTTAGGAGGATGGCTATTAGGAGGATGGATAGCCCTATTCACGATTGATATGGAGAAGAGAGGAGTATTAAGGCCCTTTGAAAGGGCGCTAAAGGTTGAATGATAAGGGGTTTGAGCTTCATTGAATTTTCATGAATTGTATCCAATTCTCAGCTTAACAACGTGACGAGTACTCTGAATAAAACGGATAAAATAATTCTTTTAGAAATTATTTTGATAATCCTACCTTAAGTGATATAGGTTTCTTCAACAATATTATTTGCTAATTCTTTAAATAAGCGACCCTACTTTATATTAATATTCTTGAAATTAACAAGATAAATCTATCAGTCTTTATACAACACAGTCGTTCTTTAACTCTTCCATTCACCTCTCTCTAAATATTAACCTTAAAGCATTGTCTCTCATTATTTTTTCGCTTTTTGTCACTCTATAAGCTTCTTCGGCATATTCCGCCAGGTCTTGTTCCGCATAAGATGGGAAATCGCTACCGTAGATTACCTTATCTTCTATCTCCATTAACCTAGGCAACACGTTCAAAAGGTTTTTAGGAGTTATTGAAGATATCTCTAGATAAGCATTGCTAAACATTCTAGCTAGGTAAAAAGCCGTTTGATACCATATAGGTCTACCCGCGTGTGCTATTATAAAGATAATTCTGGAAAAGTCTTTCAGCACTTTTACGTAACTATTCGTTATTTTTAATTACTTCTAATCCTTTTAAGGCTATTAAGTAAGCTGAGGCTGTATGCCTATCGAAACCCTTCTTCCTCATCACCTTGTCGTGACCCTCAGAATTTGTAGTTCCCTTAGGATTAACTAACACAACGTTGAAACCCAACCTAAGTGCTTTAATAACACCGTGAATTAACAATTGCCTCTTAGCAAAACGTGAAACCTTCCTATTACCGCTCTTACTCCTAGTGAACTTCCTCCTCTTCACTAGGAACAAGTCTTCAAAAGCAACGTAATCAACACCAACCCTTGATAGGGAATTAAGAGACTCTGAAAGAGCATTCAAACGCAAAGCCATAGCTTTCCCTTTAGGAAAACCCGGTCTAGTAACATCTGAATACCACCACGTCTTCTTAGTAACAACTTTACCATCCTTGCTAACAACGACAACATTTAGTCTGTCACTATTTAAATTAAAACCGGCAATCAAACCGTAACCATTAGGTTTCAGTGAAGAGAAGTGCTTCAGATAAAGCCAGAGTGGGATTTGTAGGTGGATCATAGGGTAATCCTTGAAACTAATTACAGCACCGTAACCCTCCTCCTTCCTTCGAGATAACTCCTCCAACTCATGGAGCAATGGTAAATACTCCTTGCCAAAATAAGCCTTCCCGTGAACCCACTTATCCCATGGGTCTTTAACTTTAACTTCCACGTGGTCTTCAAAAACGTGAAACTTAATCCCCCTATTACCATTATCGCTTTTGTTACCCCTACAAGCAATCCACTCCTTATTAATCTCAACCTTATTACCGTTATTCTCAACCGATGCTAAAGCCTGCTTATAAGCCGTTTCGGCATAAAACGCGTAAGGAATGATCTTGTACAACTCCTTAACAGCATCGTTTAATGAAACTCCTCTTAAAGCCAAGTCAATCCCAGCCTTTACAGCCTTTGAGTGAGAGTAAGCAATTCTAGCTACCTTACCCTCAAACTCAACCCTACCATTTATAGTCACGAATTGGAAGTTACCAATCGCTTCCTTAGAACCAATTAATTTACTCCTCATCATCTGGTAGGATAACAATTACAACTACCTCCTTACCGTATAATTCCTTCCCCTTCTCCTTGAGCTTTGAGGGGATAGTTATACCATATCTCTTATTCCCATACTTATCAGTGCCATAACTTGAGACGGTTGATTTGAAAACTATTTGCTTCATAAGAGTGTTAGAAGCATTAAAATTTATAAACTTTTATGCTAACATTAAATTGGAGGGTGCCACTGTGAAGTCTATGAGCAGTTGTGAGGTGGAGGAAGGCACCCAATGAAACTCCCCATGTCCTCGAAGGGAGTGGTTCAACTACCGCTCCCGTAGACGGCATGGAGAGGGAGAAGGAGTGATGAGGCTAAGTGATCAATAGTCACGAAAAGTGACTATTGGTCACGATGAAGGCTGAACTCTTTCAGCACGTCATCCAATAGTATCGGGTCGCCATATTTGTTCCTCGCCCCTTCTCCTACACTAGTCCCGGTGTGGACGAGTATCGGTAAATCATGATCCTCAGCAAATTCGTAGATCCTTAATAACTTTATATTGCCTCCCTCTTCTTCTCTATAAGCATTAAGCTTAAACCATTTATGCACAGGGTGAAGTTTTACCCCTACTATACCTAAATCATACTGTCTCCCTAACTCCTTTATGGGGTCTTCGCAGTAGTTAGGGTCTACTTCTCCCCACGTCGCGAAAAGGTCTGGGTTTTCCTTAATAATCCTAATATCGTCGTAGAAAGCGTCCCCGCATATTTCCGTGTGGCAAGGATAAGAAGGAACTAGTATTATTTTCTCTATCTCTACACGCTCATTTCTTATATTAAACCTCGCACCTTTTGCCATTTCCTTCAGTCTTCTACAGTAATGTGGTGTCCCGAACTTCAACATCGCATAGTGAACGTGGACGTCAATGACTTTGATCAATACATATCCCCCTTATCCTCTTGATTACAGCATCTTTTTGAACTTCATTTGTGTTTTTGGCTACTATGAACTCCAAAGTCTCGTCAACAAGTCTCTTTAAGTCTTCTTCAGATATGGAACAAAGATTTTCTATCATTTCAGTACTTATCTCAATTCGTTCTGGGTTTTCTTCAATTAAATATCTGATGAAGTTCCTCACTAGGGCGTCTCTATAAAAAGGTTGATCAACCAACCTTTACACCCTTAAATCTGTAAAACAATTGCCTAGCAGCACTAATTCTTTGTATATCGTTAGTCCCTTCATACGTCTTCAGAATTTGTAAATCACGAAGGAGTCTTTCGAGACCCGTAGATACCGTTACGCCGTAACCTCCAAAAGCGGTCATCGCCCTTAAAACTACCCTCTCTGCAGCTTCTGTAGAGTGGAACTTAGCTAAAGACGCAGCAACTATGTATTCATCCATCATCTCCTTTTGGTATAAGGTACCAGCCCAATATGTTAGAAGTCTTGAAGTCATTAGGTCTGAAAGCGATTCACTAACCTTTTGCTGAACCATCTGAAAATCTGCTATAGGTCTTTCAAAGGCTTTTCTTTGTAAGGAATACTCGACGAGTTTTTCAAACGCTGACTGGGCTATCCCTACAGCCTGAGCTGAGACTATAGTCCTAGCGTAATCAAAGGACTCTACTGCATATTTAAACCCCATTCCTTCTTCTCCTAACAGGTTCTCCGAAGGTACACTGACGTCCTCAAGAACGATTTCGGCGGTATGGGATGCTCTAAGACCCGTTGTTTCGATTCTACTCATAGTTTTTATTCCCCAATCTCTTTCCACCAGGAACATGCTAATCCCCTTCCACCTAGCTTTAGGATCTGGTGGTGACGTCCTTGCAGTGATAATTAGATAATCTGCTATATCTCCGTTAGTTATGAAGATTTTCCTACCGTTTAAGACGTAATGGTCGTTCACTTTTTTTGCTACCGATTTTATACCGGCTACGTCAGAACCGGCCTCAGGCTCAGTGTTAGCGAAGCCTCCAAGTTTCTTCCCGCTAGCTATCTCAGGCAGATACTTCCTTTTGACTTCCTCACTACCGTATTTTAGTACTGCTCTACCGAGCATCCAGTGGACTAGTAATAACGTGCTGAAAGAAGTCCAAATCCTTGAAATCTCCTCAGATGTGACAAGTAATGAGAGATAATCAGCTCCTTGTCCGCCATATTCTGATGGTATGTCAAGTCCGAAAAGTCCCATATCAGCCGCTTGTTTTTTAGCTTCTTCTGGGAAATCTTTCTCTTTTTCTCCTTTATCTACGTTAGGTAGCAAGAACTTCTCCGAAAACTCCCTTACACTCTGTCTGAGTAATTCATGGTCTTCTGTTATTCCTATTTGAATTTGGTCTAAAGACTTTAGAGGAAACACAATACTATTTTTCTCAAGGTTAAATTAATCTCTTTTGATTTGAGATGATGTAAATTTTTATATTGTGATGTATACCGAGAACTGAATTAAAAGTAGTATTTAGGTTACACCATCTTCTGCCCGAATCTCTCTGCAGTCATCACTGACCTTGTCTTCAGGTTCTTAGCGGTTCCGCAAGCTAACGCGTGAGCCTTTGTTTCCTTAATCTCAACGTTCTTCTTTCTCAAGTTAGTAGCATCTCCGGGAACACTAACGCTCCTTTCTTATTCTCTTATTAGAGAATTAGAATAAACTCCCCAGTTTAATAAGAAAAATTCTAACTTATCATTCTCTCAATCACTTTTCTAACTCTGTCCTTAACTGCTGATATTTCAATTACTATTTCATCGCCTCCTAACTCTTCCATTGCAAAACTGAGAATCTCATCAAGTTGAAAGTAAACCCTCAACAACTTAATTAAGTATTCTAAGTTTCTCTGATACTGTAAAGTTTCACTCTCCATTTTGTCTCACCTGACTGACCAAGCAGTCGATTAGAGACTCCTTTGTTTCGGAGAGCATTTCAAACGCCTTAGGGTCGTAACTCTTAGCTATCTTCATAACCTCGTTGATGTGGTATAAAGCCTCCAAAAGCTCCAATAACTTATCACCTTAGAGCTGGACTTGCATAATTCTCAACCCCACGAGGCAATGTCTTCCTCTATTTGCATCATTTCATGCCTTGCCTTCTTTATCCTTTCCCTTAGCTCCTTCTTAATCATCTGCTCTAAAGTCTTCAAATGCCAGCATTTCTCTCCGAAGCTCCCAGCTTCACAACTGCATGTAGCTTTGACCGCTTTCAGGCTTAACGGGTCTAAAACAATTCTGCTATAATGGGTTACGTCTCTTCTAGTTCTAGACTCAACATCTGCGGAAATTATTACACCTTCTCCCAAGGTGTAAAAAAACATCTAACCTTTTAATCGGATTTTTGGGGATTTGTGTGGAAATCATGTTTGTTCTGTGTAAGGTTATACATTACATGATATATAGACTTTTCTGTGTAATGTTAAACGAAACATAGTATACATTTCTTGTATCTTTTTTAACTCCTAGTGCTAATTATTACCTATGGAAAAGAAGCAAATCAAAATAATAGAACCAGAGACTGAGGAGGTTACTGTAATTAATAATAGTGAAGAATTGCATAACTTGTTTGAAGAGCTTAAGAAAGAGAGTGATATTATTCATCGTAAACGGATTCCCTCCTAGCGATTCTCCATATGTGAATTTGTTTTTTATCGTCATCGAAAGAAACAAGTATTCGTATATCCCTCCCAACTCTTATCCTATAAACGTCCCTATTTTCGTTGTCTCTCCATCCTTCTAATTTCTTCATATTAAGCTCATTTAGTTTCCTCTTACTAAGCTTATCCAGGACTTCCTCTATTCTTTCCAATTCGTCACGCTGAAAGTCTCTTGCTAATTTCTTCATTTTAATATGGAATACTAATTTCCACTCTTCAGTCATTAGTCCGCACTTTCTTAATTAATTCTTCAATTTCTATAACCCGTTTAGCTACCTCCTTTCCCAATTCCGTTAAACTGATCAGTCTTCTGTAAGGGAAGACGTTTTCCCTTTCCTCTTTTATCAACTTAAGTTCTGTTAATTCCTCTAACGCTCTCTTTATACTTCCGCTATTAGTATCGGTCTTCTCTACTAACTCCCTTATAGTTAAGCCGCGATTTTCCCTCCCTAACACTATTAAGACTCTCTGAGCGACTTCACTCAACGCAAACGGCTTTTCACTTGTCATGCTAAACACTACATGATACTTTCAGTCTACTCTTCATATAATGTTATGTAATTTGTAATGTGAAACGAGACATAGAAAGATTTAAATAGTGTGTAATGTATAACATTACACGATAAACATGGTCGGAGAAAGAGACCCAAAAGGAATCCCCATGTATAGAATCATCGCTTTTCTAAAGAAAAAGAAAGAAGCAAAAACAATAACTGAAATTAGCGAAGAAGCTGATATACCATACAATGCAGTAAGGGACAATATATACAAATTACTGGCACTAGGAGCGATAGAGGGAATAAAAGAAATGGTATAACTATCCCCTCAAAGCTCAAGGAGAAGGGGAAGGAATTATACGGCAAGGAGGTGATTGTAATTGTTATCCTACCAGATGATGAGGAGTAAATTAATTGGTTCTAAGGAAGCAATTGATAACTTCCAATTCGTGACTATAAATGGTAGGGTTGAGTTTGAGGACGTGGGTAAGGTAGCTAGAATTGCTTACTCTCACTCAAAGGCTGTAAAGGCTATGATCAACTTGGCTTTAAGAGGAGTGTTTACCCGTGGTGTAACTCTTCCTTACTTTTAATTACTTCTAATTCCGTCACACACCTCTCCTAAGGGATCATGCACAGTCACCCTTAAATCATTGGGGCTGGTCGAGTGAAACACCACTACCCTCCCATCCACACTTTTATCACTCCCATCCTCGTGAGCAGTGCTCGTCATCAGTTAGGGGGATCTCAGTAAAAGCACATTGTAATACTATATAAACACAACTTGTCAAAACGATATTTAGGAGTAATTAAAATTAACGAGTAGTTACGATGAAGCGTTACAATCTCTCATCTCAGCGTTTTTGCTGAATCATAAAACCCTATAACAGTTCGACCTCTCACACAACAAAAGCTTTAAAGTTTAACTTATAACAAAAGTCTCAATAATGAGAGTTATATTTGGAGACTCTAGAAATATGAAAGAAGTTGAGGATAATAGTGTTGGTTTAGTTCTTACTTCTCCTCCATACTATAATGCACCTTTTGACTTTCCAGATCTTTTTCCTTCTTATGCCGATTACTTGAGCTTGTTGAATGGAGTGGGTAAGGAGATTTTTAGGGTCTTAGAGGAAGGTAGGGTCGCAGTTTTCGTTACAGCAGATGTTAGAATAGACGGTGAACTTTATCCTATAGTTGCAGATTTAATAAAAATAATGCAAAGCTTGGGTTTTAAATATCAAGAGAGGATTATCTGGAAAAAACCAGAAGGTTATATCAGGATTAGTAGGAGGAGTGGGGTTCTCATTCAACATCCTTACCCTCTTTATTATTATCCAGATAATGTTTATGAAGATATAGTAGTGTTTAAGAAGCCAGGAAAATTTATCCCTAGGAATAAGGAAGAAAGTAAAATAGATGTAAATAAATTTCAAAGGGAGAAATGGTATTTGAGTGTGTGGGAAATAACTAACGTACTGCCTAATAATAAGTATTCGAAGTATACAGCACCGTTTCCAGAAGAGTTAGCCAGGAGAATTATTACGCTTTATTCTTACGTAGGGGATACAGTTCTAGACCCATTTGCTGGGACTGGAACCACGTTGAAAGTCGCCAATGAATTGAAAAGAAATGCGATAGGCTATGAAATAGACTTAGAATTAAAGGATATAATCTTAGAAAGGATTGGTGTTAATACACTTTTCGGAAAACCGCAGATAGAGGTAATTGAGAGAGAAGACGCTAAGAGATTAAGGACTAAGTTAAGGGAAAAAATTGAGGAAAAATTGCAAAATAGATGATCTAAATTGATTCACCTTTGCGGTACAATAGAAGGTATTAAATATAAGCCGAAATTCTTGTTACCAGTTTTGCAAACTTATTACGATTTATCTGAAGGTATTAAGCATTCTTCTTCTTTTGTATATAAGAGATCTGGTAATGAGTTTGCTGTAAGCTGGTGGGTTTCTCCCAAGAGAACTAGATCTTATCCTTACGCAAGAGTTTATAATACTTTGCAGTTTTCTAAGGGCAAAATAGTTACAATAATACCTATTATGAAAGACGAAGGAGTTGACGGAGACAGGGATTTTATACAATGGGATACAGTTGCTCTTATGAGTTTATTAGGAGTTTATGTTATCGTTGGTTATTATGTAAAAGCTAGTAAGAATCCTAAGTATAAAAATAAGGTAACTAGTCAGGAATTCGATTATGAATACCTAGAGAAAAAGTTCGACGAACTCTCCAATTATAGGTCAGATGCGTTACATTGGAACATGAATGAGTTATCAAACTTGAAACAGATAGGAGAGAAGGCTTTAGAATCATATAAGAGAATTTCAAGTGAAACAAAAGTAACATTTCATGATTTAGCCTCTGCACGTAAAAGGATAGAAAAGGTCATGTCTGATGTAGAGGCTTTCAAGAATTTCTCTAGAACCTTATCTCTAAAAGCGCAGTATAGAGAAAGCATAACTCGCCAACCTAAAGAAAGAACCTATGGTAATAAAGGAACTATAGATATAAAGAATTATTTAGGCGGATTTTATCACTTTACTGTTGACGAGGTGTTCTTTAATTCTAAGAAAAATAAAGTATGTTTAATCGAAGCCAAGAATACAAAGAATTCTGCTTTACCTTCTGAGGATGACATAAAAGATGGATTATTAAAGATGATATTGTATACGAATCTAAAGGATTTATATTATATTTCTGAGAAACAAGAAAAAATAAAAGTAAACGATTTTACGCCCATGCTCAGGCTTACTACTGAGAAGGAAGTAAATATGAGAAATAAGGATTACACTGTATTAAAATCACTGTTTGAAGAGGCTAAAGAAAATCATTTCGAAATATTATTTAACAATAAAAAAGTAAATAATTTTACAAATAATAACCTAGAGCTTATCGATTTCACATGCTAATTTTTACATTTTCGATTGACTCTCCTTGCATTATTAGCTTCATATCAAGCTTGATAGGGAAAATCTACTCTTGTGATGATGGCTTTCCACATTTAATAGCTGATTCACAAGCTCTTAATTTCCTATCACGGATTGGCGTTGATTACGTTGCTTTTGAGGATTTGTTCCTAGTGAAGAGGAGGAAGTTCACTAGGAGTAGAAGTGGTAATAGGAAGGTTTCGCGTTTCGCTAAGAAGCAAATATTAATTCACGGTGTTATTAAAGCACTTAGGTTGGGTTTCGACGTTGTGCTAGTTAATCCAAAGGGTACTACAAATTCTGAGGGTCACGATAGGATAAAGAGGGAGAAGGGTTTTGATAGGCATACAGCCTCAGCTTACTTAATGGCATTAAAGAGGTTAGAAGTAATTAAAAATAACTAATAGTTAAGTAAATGTGTTACAGACAGTAGGTTAACGTATATGTTTAGTTTTCGGCATCTTGATTTGGAAAAAACGCTTTAACTATAGTTCACATTTGTCTTATTATGCACAAAGTAGAATGTAAGGACGTATTCGAAAAATGCGAAAAGAAACTTTCCGAAGCAATAACAAATCTAGGTATGACAATATTTTCCGTTATCGACCACGGTAAGAACGCGGATAATGTTGGTCTAAAGCTGGGGAGGACGAAGCTAATTGTGTTTGGTAATCCCAATGCTGGGACACTATTAATGCAGGTGAATAGAGAAGTTGGCTATGATTTACCTTTAAGGATTTTAATATGGGAGGAAGGAGGCAGGGTTTTCCTTTCCTTTAAACTGCCGAGTGAGATAGCCAAGGAACACGGGATAGAAAACCTGGAAGTTGTGAAGAAGATGGATGCAGTGTTTAATAAGGTATTAGAAAGTGCGATTGGGTAATACCCCACCGTCACTAAGATCGATATTTATGCTAGGATTTCGCTTTTTTCTCTATGAGGTTCTGCCCTAAATGCGGTTCAGCGATGTTCCCGAAAGGGAGATACTCAATATGTAAGAAGTGTGGATACAGAGAGAAAGGAGTTGAGAAAGTAGTCTTTACAGATAAGTTAGACCATTCTCATGAACGAACGTTGGTTGCTGAAGGACAAAAGATCATGGGAAACGTATCGCTAGTGCTTTGCCCCAAGTGTGGAAATGCTGTGGGCTTCAGGATAGGTAGGAATCTATATAGATGTAGAGCGTGTGGTTATGTATTCAATATGAAATAATTGAAAATGCAAAAGTGGATAGAATAAGGAAAATGCCTATATAGGCGGTAATTATCTTCAAGAAATAATAAAAAAAAAAAAAAAATAAGAATACTACAGTGTTAGACTATTTGTCCCAATTCGGCTACGTAGAAAGTCAGCCCTCAGAAAAGCAACAAATAACTACGATATCGACATATTCTACTACTTTCACCTCGTTTACTTCTACACAGACTACAGAAACCGTTACCACGAACACTACGCAAACAGCTTTCCCGAGCTCATCTACAACTAATGTTAGTTCTTCAACAACAATTATTACGTCGAGTTAGAGTATAACTAAGACACTAGTTACGTCTCCTCAATTACAATCAACATCTACAAAATCAAACAATACTCCGTTAGAAATAGCTACCTTTATAGTAATTCTATCAGTAGCTGGTTTAATTATAATCAGACTCGTGAAAAAAACAATAGGCAAAAAAGATAACAGGTAGAAGGTATTGTTCTATTTTTACTTCTTTTTCCTCAAAAAGTCAGATATTACATGTCTCACATCGTAGAAAAATATATTCTTATGAGGACATGAATTTACGCACTCTCCTATTCCTATACACTTTATTGATTTCATCTCTCCTTTCTTTATGAACTCTCCTCTCATGTCAGTAATCCCCACAGGACAAGCGTTTGCACAGTCTACTGTCTTGCAGTTGACACAAACTTGTGGGTCTCTAACTTTCAGCCTGAATAAACCTATTCTACTGATAGCCTGATTGAACACTCCCCAGTAACACCAACCTTGGGTTACACAAGCAAAAGTACCCATGAACGGTATCGATATAAATACTATGTACCACACAATATCGAAGGCTATGAAGTAGATCAAAACAGTTATATCCACTCCCTCCACTGTGAACGATAAAATCCCTTGGTTACTTAGGTAGGAAATAATAGCTGCGATTAAGACTAGTAGGGATATCGATAAACCTATGATCCTATACCATTTGGGGGACTTACTCGTAAGTGTTTTTCTCCCTAACTTGGAACTCCTGTTGTAGACCTTGAGGGAATCATAAAAATTACCTTGGTACATTAAAGGTGCAGTACATGTTACAGCGCATAAGTTTCTAGAACCGAAAAGGAAACTCAATACTCCGTATATTACATACGTACCGATAATTGCCATCAGGAAGGCGTTAGTGACACCTCCAAGAGTTCCTACACCCATACTCCACATGTAAGGTATAAATTGCATTTGAGAAGATATAGGTGAGAAATTAGGTAGGTAAATTGAGTATATAGCGTAAGCCAACATCATCAATATCATTCTAATCCTTACTTCTCTCACCTTCATCTCTAACATTTTCTTAAATGCTAAGAATCCCATTTCTATTCCCATCATTATTAAGAACCATACGCTTCCTAACACAGAACCGACTATGTCTATCCCGTCCCATAAAACGTTCCAAGGTGTGTTCGGACTAAGCCATGGTAAAGTCAATGAGGAAATGAAACCTTGAACCCCGGGGGAAAATACACCTTCAAGAAAGTCTAAAACAGCACCCATGAAATACTCCATCGCGAAGGTGGCGAATATTATTGCAAATGCAACCTTTGCGTTTCTCAGGTAGTTTGCCTTAATGGGGTTTGGTCCCGAGAGAGTCCTATAAATAAACCAGAACATCGCGATGCCCATTGATATGTCGAAAAGGGTCAGTGAGTTTATCAGGAAGTAAACAAACTCGCCAATCATCATTAAGGCGAATATACTCATAAGCTCTATAACGGTGAACGTATCTTGAGTTGCTCTCAGGCGTTGAGAGTATAACGTTTCGTAAATGACTATTGTAGCAGCGATCATTATAAATGCTGAAGCGTAGAATGAGTACAATCCTGCTACTGCAGGGAACCACGGCATCAATAGTAGGGTCGCAATCAAATATTTTCTCAGGGTAGGATCTGAGTCTTTCCTTATTGCTAAAGTAAATACCATCTCGGCGACCATCACCCCCACAAACCAGACGTTATCTATGGCTTGATCAATTGTTGCGGGGCTACCGCTTTGAAGCGTGTAAATTAGAGCCCCCATTACCGCTTCTGACACTACCATAAGGATTGAAAACGGTATGTAGATTACTTCTTTCCTCTTTATGTCTCCTTTGAAGGTCAAAATAGGGTATAAGGCAAAGAACATGTAAGCCCCGTTTATCATTAGAAATAGGAATGCTGACTTGTAGACCAAGTAGAGGTAGCCGCCTAAGTTCATAGTTAACATCATACCTTGTAAATACAGAGAGATCAAGACTCTATTTCTACTCTTCCATCTCTCAACTTCATATACGGTATAAAAAACTACAACGATCATCGATAATGCAATCAGGAGGGAAAGTAGGAAGGCGTCATTCATATGTAATCACAAATTATTTACCGTGAATACATTTAAAAATATGCTTTAATTGTTAAACTTATTTGAGTTATTATGAAATTATTATTCTTTCTCCAGAATTACCCATGCACTGAATTTACCCTTCCCTTTCTTTTTCACGTTTGTAAAGAGGGAAAAGAACTCCTCAGGAGAAAGAGACCTAGGATCCTTTCCTACTTTACCTAGTCTGACTGTGACGTAAGCTTTACCGCCTCTCTTCAAAACTCTTTCAATGTCCATAGCCAGTTCCCTATGCAAAACCGTACAACACAACACGTCTTTTGATAGCACGAAATCGACTGATCCCGAAGGGATAGTACTCAAGTCCCTGCTAACATAAGTCACAACGTTGTTTATGCCTAGAGACTTCAGTTTTCTTTGTAGTTTCTCAATAGACCTTTTGTCAGAGTCCACAGCGTAGACCGTCCCCTTTTCTCCAACTAGTTTCGCCATAGGAATAGTGTAGAAACCTGGACCTGAACCGTGGTCAAGGACTGTCATACCCTCTTTAATAAACTCTCTTAAAATTGAGTAAGGATTTTCAAACAATCGGCGTAAGGGGGAGGATAGGATAAATGATGGAATATGTCTGTCAGGTGTTTCAGTCTGAACCATAATTATATTACACTCTTTTTCTCAAAATACTTTTTCTCAAGATTTTATGACACGCTTAATGTAGGAAGTAAAGATACTCATTATGGGATTGTCTGCGTGCCCCGTTAATTCGCAAAATTGTGGAAGTTAGTATGAGATATGTTTCTTAATTTTCTCGTATAATTCTGTGTTTTTGGTTTTGACCACCTCCTCGTTAATCTTTTTGAGGTTTTCGAGGATTTGTGATGGATCTTTAAGTTCAGAAGTCCCTAAAGGAGTCTCGGCATAAACTTTGCCGTTCTTCACCAATAATCTTATCTTTGAGAACTGACTTCCGATCGCGACCTCGTAGGACACTTCTTCAGCTATAATTAACGAATCGTCTGTCGCGGCAATGCTTATCCACGATCCTTGATAACAGAAGCCTAATCCGTCTTTTCTAATTTCTATTCTCTTATACATAAAAAGTATTAATGATTTGAAAATTAAAAAATTTTAATAATTAGCAGTGATTTTAAGGACCGTTAGACGTAGTTAATTTTGTAATCTTGTATAACAGGTAGGACGTGAGTTTAAAGGAAAAAGAAGTGTAGGTTAGACTGCACTCGTCCTTAATAGACAGTGAATTTTTAAGCATTAAGATAATTACAAGGCGATGAAATTTACAAAGAGGTTTAAGGAGGAAGATGAAGTCCACGGAACATATGAGCTTTTCAGCGAACTCTTTGTATCCAGACTGGGTAATGTATTGGGGTTCCCAGTACTGGAGGTAAGTCTGACTCACGAGGGTTTAGTAATGGAGTATTTGCCTAGAAAGGTCATAAGTCCTTCTGATATTAGAAACCTTGCTCAGCTTAAGAAAGCTCTACCTTTTGAGGAATGGGTTCTGAACATAGACCTCAAACAAGACCACCTAATGGCTGACGAGGAGGACAACGGATATATTATAGACCACGGGCACTCGTTACTTTCTTGGAAACCCCTCTACTACGTCTACGAAATAATAAATAAGCCTGTCACGAGGTTCAACCTCTGGAGTGATGAATATCACTTTAAGGAAGGTGTGGAAATAATACGTTCATTAGACAAGAAGTCTAGGGACGTGTTATTGAAGGAGAGCGTAAACGAGGTATTAAGCTATCGAAAGCTTGATTCATCACTTGTTAACGACTTTTTGGAAGTGAGTTCAAAGATCCTTGACTATAGAGAGAAGCTTTTGTGCTCTTTCAAAAATTAGGAAAAATTATAATAATTGACAGTTAAAAAAGGGATTGTGGACGTTATTTTTGCAAGAGGGTTAATCAAGAGTTTTAGAGGAAAATTAGTCTTAAAAGGTCTCACTTTTTCCGTTAAGAAGGGTTCAATTACGGGCTTTGTGGGACCTAATGGAGCTGGAAAGACTACGACTATAAAGATCCTTTCCGGACTACTCAGGAAGGACAAAGGAGAGGTATATATCTTAGGGGAAGACCCGTGGGATAATCCACGTCTTAGGAAAAAGGTGTCCGTTATCTTTACTAAGCTACCTTACCCTTCTAATGATACAGTTAGGGAATATCTGGAGGACTTGAACAGCGTATTTCACGGAGACTTAGCTAGGCTGATTAAGGAATTCAACCTTCAGGACCACATGAGAAAGAGAGTCTCTCAACTCTCATCAGGACAAGCACAGAAAATACAGCTGATAGCTTCACTATTGAAAAACCCAGAGTTAGTAATAGCTGACGAGCCTACAGCCAACCTAGATCCTCAAGCAAGGATAGAGTTTTACGACATGGTTAAAGCTCTTGCACGGGATTACGGGGTCACCTTTTTCATATCATCCCATATACTCTCAGAATTAGAGAAAGTAATTGATCATGTTGTCTTTATAGATGACGGGATGATAAAGGCTCTTGGAGAACTCTCTTATGTGGAGTCCATGGTCAAAGGTGAGGAAATTCTAGTCCTCGTGAGAGACAAAGAAAGGGCTTTACAAGTACTCAAAGACTTTAACCCGGTAGTCGACGGTCCCTACATTAAAGTCAGGAACGAGATGAGGAAGGTAATTGACATTCTTGACGACAACCATGTGGAAGTGTTGAGTGTCAGGAAGGTGAGTCTGGATGACGTCTTCAGAAAGCTTTCAGGTGTTTAAAATACTTTTTAAGGAGAGGTACAAAGACCCGACGTTACAGATGATCCTGCCGACTATGTTAGTGGGGTACGTCTTTATCCCCTCATTCCTGATAAGAGGAAACTTCCTTAATTACGCTCTGGTTTTAGCGAATATACCAGTCATAAGCATTCCAGAGACGGTAGCCGTAGCTTTGGCGTTAAGGAACATAGTGTTCGTCTTCGGAGACCACATGAACTCAGGCAGTATAATATCTTTCCTAATGATGCCCGTAAAGAGAAGGGCTTTCTTTTTCATGAGCTACTTCAATGACGTAATTGTACCTTACCTCATGTGGTTAGGGACTTATTTCTGGTACTTATACGAATTATCTCTTATCAACAACCTCACATTGTTTATGGGATTAATTTATACAGCCGGTTATTTCTTCTCTACATCAGTGATACTGTTCTACACCGTCCTC